>JAMCVK010000039.1 GCA_023475225.1 Chloroflexota bacterium | reverse complement strand
GGAGGACCTTGACTACCATGTCGCCGGCTGCAACTGTGGCCCCAGCTGCTCGTTCTTCCCCGCTATCCAGTTTTCCATCCCTGTCATCGTCGTACCAGACGAATCCGTGCACGATGATCGCTTCATCCGCCCAAACAGTGGTAGGTGGCAGGGTGAAGGAGATAACACCAACCAATTGAATCCCCAGTAAAATACTTGCTAGCCTGAGGACTAACCGGTTAGGAAACATATGCGTTCCCCCGCGGAAAGAAGCCCTACAGCACAGCCATCTAATTGGCCCAATCATAGGACTACGGACAGCCAGTGTCCGGCACGTCCTGGATAGGAAAGTAGGTGCGACCATCAGCCCCATGCACCCAGATGTTGGATCTATCGCTCCCGTCTGTGACCTGGAAGAAGTATTTGTTGCGGGGGTCTCTGGCTGCTGAGACATCGATGTTATTGAACTCCCAGACCGGATAGGTGATCCCCCTGGCCATCACGATGCGCTTCTGACCCAGAGCCACGGGCCGCAACGGCTCTTGATTCAAAGCCTGATAGAGCTGTACGGATCGGGCGTCTTCTGGTGACACCGAGATGAGCGTTCCGTGGTGGAAGATGGTGACGCCGATGTTGACCAGGTCCGCCTGGGTCACCGGCACCTCTTTGCCCTGGCGATCATGCGGCCACACAATCTGGATTTTGGGGTCTATCCGGGGTAATGGTCCGGGAGGTGGTGCGGGAGCAGTGCCTATGGGGGTATCTTGAAGGGGGAAGAAGGTGAGGGCGTTTGCCCCGTGAGCCCACACATTGCTCTGGACGTAGAGGGTTGCGCCCACTTTTGGCCCAGGCAAAAGCCCAAACTCGCTCACAATAAAATAGAGCCGATTCTCTGGGTTACGAGCTAGGCTTACATCAACATCATTGAAATCCCAGGCAAAGAAAGATATATTGCCCTGCGTCACCCGGCGAGGTCCGACTATCCCCTGGACGTGGAGAGGTGACGGGACGTCGTTGTTTGTGGCCATCATGAGGTAAAGCCCAATGTCGCTTGTGAAGCAGTAGGCATCTCGGATGCCTCGCTCAAAGAGGTAGACCCTGACATTGGCTCTATCGGCCTGAGTCAACGGCACCGGATTGCCTGCCAGGTCGTGCGGCCAGACGATCTCGATACGGGCGTCAGCCTCGGGGCGAACCTGTGCCTGCTCAATACGGGCGTCAGGTTGAGGGAAAACCTGCGCATGTGAGGACGGTATCGATGCTACAAGAACGGTGATGATAACTACGAAAAGTTTAACGAGGCGCATAGCCCACCCCCTACGGCTGCCATGTTTTGAAACTCTGATACCAGGGTCGTTGGACATCCCGGACCGCCACATGGGGATCGAAGTTCGGATCAAGGGTGCTCAAGAGCCAGACGGCCACGCCACTAGCTGGCGGCAGATTCCCGGCGCGGCTTTGGGTGATGAACCAGATCAAATCCTGCGGGTAGGTGCCTTCAGGGAAGTTCCCGGCCAGAGTAGTATCGTCACACTTGTACTGGTCATAATTCCCTGCCCCGCTATCCCGGTCTCTTCGTTCCCGCGCCACACCGTTGTCCAGTGGCCACCAGCCGCACTCGGTGATGCGGCTGGGGAAGCCCGCCACGTACAAGTCATCCTTGAGCCATTGAGGGAAATAGTTGGCAACGCAGCCTTCGGCGGCATGCCAGGAGAAGAAATAATTATGCCAGGTGAAACGGCCATACAATTCAATGGATTGCTGGAGGTGGGTGTAACCTATGCTACCATCATCTAAAGTACCTGGTTGGGTATCTCCGTTATCGCAGTACCGAATTTTACCCTCCGCTGCGGCGCTCTGAGCCATAGGGGGGTAGTAGAGTTCGATATCAGTCGGTGCCTGACCATTTGCCTTCCTCTTATTAAGCTCATCAATAATCTCCTTATAGTAGGCATTCATAGCCTTGTAGAAATTAGCCTGGTAATGGTTAGTCCAGCTAACTGAGTTACCCGCCGAGTCATGGTAAGTGCCAGACTGTGGCCATTCACCATCTGCGTTTGGCTCGTTGCCCGGGATGATTCGTCGGAAATTCGCTCCCCTTACATTTCGCAGAGCCACGATGTCGTCCATAACCTGAGAAAAGGCCTTCTGGATATAGCTTCCTCCACTGGGTGGCACTGGTCCCGGTCCAGGGTATAACCGGACGAAGAGCTCGGTACCACGGTTATGGGCACCCTCATCGAGGACCTGGATGTCGCTGAGGTTGGGAATGTAGAGGCGCAGGGCCTCGATGAGCTGGGGCTTGTTGAGGACGACCCCTGAGATGCGCAGGGAGGGTAGCGGCCTTGGCTCGAGGGGTGGATTCATCAGCTGCCTCCACTCTTGTTGTTAACATTATATCACTGCTCCCCCCACTTGCCAAGTACTACTGGGCTCTATTTCAGGGTCTTTCGATTATGTTGTCAGGGCAAGAGGCCTAGCAGCTGAAGGGCGGCTGAAGACTGCCAACCGTTGTGGCACACTGCACTCATATCACCATACATTACCAAATCTCACCCATCCTTCGCCAATAATCGAAAGACCCTGGGCTCTAATTCCATCAAGGTTGTCCATCCGCTTAAGCAAAGAGTATAATGCCCCTGACAATCGTGTGAACGACTGAGAACCGGAGCACTCCTTGGAATCAAGATACCTGAAGCCGGTGTATTTAGGATCGCTGTTGGTGGGCTTATTATTCGTCTCTGGTATCCTCTTGGTCATTAGTCGAGGCCATAGCGAAGGCCGCCCAGCCCCACCGGTCCAAGTCACGCCCAGGGTAACCCTCGCGACCAGTACGCCCACGCCGGTCGCTGGACAGCCGACAGCAAGCAAGCCATTGACTCCCTCCCCATCGCCAACCTCTTTCGCCCGCTGTCCTCTAGATGGTGAGGAGATCCAGGATGTTGCTCTGTTGCACCGCCGGCCGCTGGCTGTGAAGATAGATAACGCCCCGGCAGCTAGACCACAGGCAGGGCTCTCGGCCGCCTGTATCGTCTATGAACACCTGACAGAATGGGGGGTCACCCGCTTTACGGCCATTTTCCTCCATAAGGACGTCGACTCAGTCGGTCCCATCCGCAGCGCTCGCCTGGTCGATCTCCAGTTAGCTGCGGAATATAAGGCTATCTTCGCCCACGTCGGAGCCAGTGGCCCCATAATGACCAGGCTCGCTCGCTCAGGCATCCTGGATCTCGATGAATTCCGCTACGGTCAATTCTATCATCGTATCCGGGAGCGTCCCGCTCCGTATAACGTCTACACCAGCAGTAACAGATTGCGCCAGGCAGCGCGGCTCAACGGTTGGGAGGGTGAAGTCTCACTGGATCGCTCCGCTCTCTTCGCGGAGTCGCCAGCCTCGCCGGAGCAGACATCCGGCATCGGCCCGTCTGAACAGGCCCAATATATAGCCATCCCTTACCCGGGCACTTCACGGGTGGAATATCGTTACCAGCCCTCTAGTAAGAGCTACCTGCGCTATCTGAATGGTGAGCCGCAGATCGATGCTAATACAAGTGAGCAGCTGCGAGTGCGAAATGTGATCATCCAGTACGCGAAGACCTGGCCCACAGATATACTGGAAGATATCGTGGGAGGCAAATCGCTTCAAATCGAACTAACCGGTGAGGGCAAGGTCGAGGTCTTTCACAATGGACGGATGATCAGCGGCAAATGGGTACACCGCCGGGCCGACGAGCGGACACAGTTCCTCACAGAAAGTGGCGCTCCACTGGCTCTCATCCCCGGCAACATCTGGGTCTCCCTGGTACCCCCAGACTATATCACCATAAAGCGCTGATACCTTTTCACCGTTGTCGCCTGAACCAGTAGGCAACCAGGGCCACCAGCAGCAAAACGGCGACCGGAAGGGCACGCACCCATCTCCAGGGACTGAGAGCTTCACCACTGCCTCCATTGACCCCGACTCCAGCCACTGGACCTGGCGCGATATCTACGGTCGGTGTGGGACTTGGGATAGGAGTGAGCGTAGGTGTTGCCAGTGGCGATGGCGTCAGCGTAGGGGTTAGTTGGACTATGGCCGTTGGGGTCGGACTCTGTATCAGGGTGGGGGTGGGTGTCACTTGAGGAACAGTCGTCGCTTGGGGCGATGGCGTCGGTGCGACGAGTGGCGTTGCCCGGACAGTAGGCTGGGGAGATGGCGTAACTGGTTGGGCTTGATACTTTGCATAAGTGAAGTAGCGTTGGATGATAGGACTAAGATCGACCCTTGAGAGCGATTGAGCCAAATCGAGGAAGTCAAACGGTGAGGCCAAACGCATTTTATATCTTTGGACGTACTCGTGCAGAAGGGAGAAATAGGCTTGATCGCCCATAGTCCGTTGTAATTCGTCTAAAAATAGGCTGCCTTTGCGGTAGACGATGGCGAAGTAATGGTTCTCGTTAGTGAAATCGTAGATGGAGGAGTTGACCGGACGGTCGCCCCAGGCCTGAACGGCCGCCCGATAGCCTTCCTGAAAACGCTCCCACATCCCCTTATACAGCTCTGGGTAACGGGAGCGATAGAGCTGGTAGGTATTATAGGTAGTCAAGGCCTCGTCCAGCCAGGGGTCGAAAATCTGGTCGTTGCCCACCAGTCCGTAGAACCATTGATGTAAAGTCTCGTGGGCCACCAGATAGCCAAGATAGCTACCGATGCCACCATCATCGGCCGTGGTCAAGCTGCTCACGAAGACGACGTTAGGATACTCCTGTCCAAACCAGCCGGGGTCATTCGTGTAGGCTTCAGCCACCTGTAACGTGGAATAAGGGTAGACGCCAAACAGGGCGTTGCCCCAGCGTAGCGTCTCGGCGGCTGCTTGCAGATACAGTGCTCCACCCTTGGCATGCTCTGGAAGGTAGAAGGCAGTGATGGTGGTTTGGTCAACCGTGACCGATTGGGTCTGGTAGCGGTTGGATATGGCCAGGGCAAAATCTCGCACTGCTTCGGCCTTAAAGACCCACCTGGTGGCTTCGTGGCTGATGGTGCTACCGGTATGGGCGACGACCACCGGCTCGCTGGAGCGCAGAACGACGTCGTAATTAGCTACTTCGGTGAAGAAGGCATCCCCAGTAGGCACATAGGGATGGCGGTCCCAGCCGGCCGGCGCTTGACCGCCACCGAAGCGTCCGACTGGGCGATAGACGGCCATCACCGGATACCAGTTGCCCAGAGCGATGATGCCGTCGCCAGCGCCGAAGCGCAGGTTCCCCGGCCTGGGCACCTTTATCTGAAAATCGAGCTGCAGCCGCGTCGAAGCACCATTGACTAGAGGATGGGACAATGGCACTTCCAGCACAACACCGTTGAGCTGGGGAGTCACCACCTGTTCATCAACGGTACAGGCTGAAAGACGGAAGGCACCGAAGTAGGCAGGGGTCACGTTGAGAACCAAAGAGGTGAGGTCCTGGCCAGTTGCGTTGATATAGGTGATCTCCTCCTTGACAGAGAGAGAGGCTGTCTGGTAATCAAGATCAATGATGAAATTATAGTGAGTTAGGCTGTTGGCTGCTTCAGTGGGATGAATGGGAATGAGCCCGAGAAGACAGAAGAGGAGAATCAATAATATGGCCGTTCTCTTCAATAAGACCCCCATCACTGAACGTACTGGAATGACGGTGGGCACTATAGCACCGCCGAGCGAACGGTGTCAATCATCATGTGCATTGACTTCCAACGACGGCGATATATACTAAGGTCAAGGGAGGGCAAGAACGTCGAAACGCGAAACCAGGCTCGAATTAGGCGTTAGATGACCGGTCGATGCAAACCGGAGTCTGGCTACAAAGTGTCACGTGACAAGCCTTAATCCGTGAAGAAGATGAGCGTATGTGGTGGTCATACGTCATTGGCTACGCTTCCTCAATTGAGACCAAACAATTAACAGCCGGAAATTTAGAAGCAACACCACTGGTCTATGAAGCGATCATGTTAAACAAGAACGAGTTTATCCAACTTTTAGATCAAATTAACGGCTTAAACGATTTAAGTTCTGTTAGGAACAAAACAATTACCTTAAAAAACATTATTGCTCATCGTGAGAATGACCAAGATGGCATATTGAATATCTCCGCTAATGGGGAGACTATTACCTTACGTAAAGACGTGCTAATCTCTGAACTGAACCAGATCTTAGAGGCACAGACGATTGGAAGGGCAAAGTATTATCTCAAAAGGCTAAAAGACGGAGTTCAAAAGATTAAAACTAGCAGGATTAACGATATAAACCTTCTAAGATGGAAAGAGTATGATGAAATTATAACTGATAGCTTATGGATATTAGATAAGAGAGATACTTCCGGTGCCCATTTGGGTTGGTATTGGGGGAACTTTATTCCACAAATTCCACATCAGATGATGTTGAGGTATACCAGGAAAGGTGATTGGATTTTGGATACTTTTGTAGGAAGTGGTACAACCTTGATTGAATGCAGAAGATTGGGACGTAATGGCATCGGAATAGAACTAAATCCTGAGGTAGCACAAAAAGCGAAGGAATTGCTTGAGAGAGAACAGAATGAAAATAATGTAACTACCGAAGTAATTGTTGGCGATAGCAGAACTGTAGACATAAAGGCAGTTTTGGATAGGCACAAAATAAATCAGATACAACTTCTTATCGTGCACCCACCATATCACGACATTATTAAGTTTTCAAAAGATAAGAATGATCTTTCAAATGCAAGAAATACAGAAGAATTTTTGAAGATGTTTGGTGAGGCAGTAGATAACACCGCTCCGTTTTTAGAAAAGGGGCGATACATGGTTTTGGTTATTGGGGATAAATATTCAAAAGGTGAATGGATACCCCTAGGATTCTATTGTATGAATGAGGTTCTAAAGAGGGATTACTTATTAAAAAGTATTATTGTGAAGAACTTTGAGGAGACGAGAGGCAAGAGAAATCAAAAAGAACTTTGGCGATACCGTGCATTGGTTGGCGGATTTTATGTTTTTAAACACGAATATATAGTGCTATCTGAAAAAAAAGGTAAATAATATGCAAACTCACGTTTTTATAGTAAACGATGATATATTTCCAAGCCATCTGAAGTACTTATTTGCAGGCACAGGCGCAGAAGTTTCCTCAACTCCTCTTCTGTGTTATCATATAATCAGTGAGGAGGGTTGAGTTGTGAATGTAATGAGATATACAGTCATCGACTGGCAGGGGGCAGTTAGCTTCGTGGCCGATTGTCAGGCGCTGACTGCTCTAGTGGCCGCTTGTGCTGATGGAGCTGATACCCTGGGAAAACTGCTCGATTTCAGCGCGCGCTATGATCCACAGCTCTGTGAATATGTCACGAGCGGTTTAGCTGTATTTGATGAGCATAATGGGGGGAGCAATTATGAGGCCATCCACCAGGCTCTCCGTTATTGTCGTCCCCATGAGCTCCCGGTATTCCGGGTGGTAGACGACGAGACCAGGAAAGCGAGCCTGCAGTCGGTGAAGGCCGGCGCCATCATTTTCAATCTGCTCGATCGACGTATCGTCCAGATCCAGAACACGTTTGCTGAGGTTAAGCGGACGGGGAAAGTGCGCCTATATGAGGCGGGTATCCTGCATCGTTATGAGCTTCCTCCCTCCTGGTCTGTCGTTCCCGGGAGGGGTTAGAGCAGTAACTAAGTCACTCTCCTGGACAATCCGATCTTGCTCAACAATCGGGTTGGATTCTTAAGGAGTACCTCGTCGAGTTCCTCCGGCAGCAGCCCGGCGCCGCTGGCGACACTGCGAGCAAACGCAGGGGTAAGTAGGTCATCTGGATCGTGGGCGTCGGAATTAACCAGGAGTTTAGCCCCTGCGGCACGGGCGACCTTAACTACATGACCATTTGTTAGAGAGTGTCCCTTACGGGCGCTGATCTCGAGAAAGATGCCATTCCCTGCCGCTAGTTGGGCCTCCTCAGCAGTTATAAACCCGGGATGGGCGAGAATGTCCACCCCAGAGCACTGTACGGCAGCCAGATTCGTGCCTGGCTCAACTGGCTCTACGATCGTCTCCCCATGAACGACAACGATGAGTGCCCCCACCCCCTTGGCTAAATGGGCCACCTCGGCGATAGCCGCGGCTGGAACATGAGTCAATTCAACCCCAGGAATGGCGATAATATCCCAATGGCGCATGCAGATGGTGCAATCCTGGATCAGCTGTTTCAACACCAGCTCACAGTTGCCGCTGCCGACGTGATCGGTCAGAGCGATAGCCTTATATCCTCTAATGATGGCCCGGCGAACGAGTTCGACCGGCGAGAGCGCAGCATCGCTTAAGAACGTTTGGGTATGGAAATCGTATACCACATTAACCTCCTCGTTAAGAAGCGCACCTTCATGGCTGAGCGATGATCAGATTAACGATATCCAGGGCTAAGTTATCAACCCGCTGTATCCGAAGCCCAGCTCGCCGAACGTTATCGACGGTGCGTCGGTTGATGTTGGCACCGTGCAGAAACACCACAAGGGGATTCAGGAGATCCATAAACGGCCCCAGGATCGTCTCACTCCGAACATGCTCCAGAAGAACTAACCGTCCTTCTGGTTTGCAGACGCGCCCCGCCTCCCGTAACCCCAGAATTGGATCCGGAACCGAGCAGAAGACGAAGCTGGTAACGACGCTGTCAAAAGTATCGTCCGGAAACTCCAGACATTGGGCATCCATAAGGCGCAGGTCAACGGTCCTTCCCTCTCGCTGCACTCGTTCCTTAGCCCTGGCCAGCATAGCCGGGCTCAGATCGATGGCCGTTACCTCCGCCCCTGCTGGGTAATAGGGGAAATTCTTGCCGGTACCAACGCCGATCTCTAATATCCTTGATCCACTTACTTCAGCCCACAGCCGTTCATACCATGCAGAAGCACCCTCCAGCCAGGAGCTTAAGAGATCGTAGAATGGGGCGATGCGATCATAGCGCGCCTTTACCCTGGCAGTGAGCTTGGTATCTATAGCGTTTGTTCTATCCTGCGACATATAGCCCTGCTCTCCCTAAACCAACAGCTGAATTGTATCCTGATCTACGGGGAAAGTTGCTGACTTCTCAGGCAGCAAGGAGATGATTAGTATCCTTAAAAAAGCCCTGGCATCCGTTCAACCAGAATACGTCGTCCAGCGAGGTCTATAGACTTGACGACATCTTCGATAGCTGGGAGCAATATTGTACCACGCCGACCCTTGACCACGTAGATATCGTTGCTGCCGGTACGCGTCACCTCAGAGACGAGGCCAAGAAACTCCCCGTCAGTCGTCCAAACCTCGAGTCCCCCAATCTGATACCAATAGTAGTGTCCTTCGGGTAGCTTCACTGCCTGGTCAAGGGGTACCTGTAACAGCTGTCCGCGTAGCTTCTCGGCCATCTCGCGGGTGTCACAACCACGCAGCTTCAATATGATGAAACTCTTGTGGCGCCCGACCCCTTCTACATGGTAAGGCTGTTGCTTTTCACCGACATAAACCACAGTGAGGTTGAAAAATCTATCGGGGAAGTCCGTCAGGATCTCAACCTTGATCTCCCCCTTTAGTCCCCACGGTGCGATTATCCTTCCAATGATCAGATGTGTCACCGCCGCAGTCTTCCCAGCGGGTGGAGGTTCTCGGCGCGCCTGAGACATCCTAGAGGATCTCCAGGATAGCCCGTTTGCCTTCTTTGACTGCGGCAACCCTGAGCAGGGTACGGATGGCGTTGGCTATTCGTCCTTGTTTACCGATAATCTTCCCCATATCCTCGGGAGCCACCCGCAGTTCGATGATGATCGACTGTTCCCCTTCTATTTGCGTAACCTGTACCTTATCAGGATTTTCGACCAGGGCCTTGGCGATGTATTCAACCAATTCCTTCATCGGCGCACTTCCTTGAGTTTCTAGGTGAGTATTCTAAAAGAGGCGAACAACAGTAGGGCAAGTTAATCTATGGTCTCCGACGAATGTTCGGTGCCTAATTCTGCTTCCTCAGTTTTATCTGATAGGCCCTGTTCTGATAACCCCCTTTTTTGCAATAGTTTGGTCACTGCCTCCGTTGGCTGAGCGCCACGTTGCAGCCAAAGGCGAATCCGTTCCTCATCGACCTTAATAGTTGGTGGATCGGTCAAAGGGTTGTAATAGCCAATCGTCTCGATGAAGGCGCCGTTCCGTGGTGCGCGGGAATCGGCTACGACTAGGCGATAGGAGGGCTGTTTCTTAGCACCGACGCGACGTAAACGAATTCTTACAGGCATCTATATTACTCCTTCAAACAAATATCGAGAATCTAACATTTGGATAGCAAGTGGTCAACGTCTCGTTGATGCTTATTATAGCGTCCCTGACCTGAGCAAGCAAACATTAATTGGCAGGTGACTACTCCAGCGGCCGGATCATTGCTTATAACCAATCTGGCGCAGGAATGCTCGGCGGTGTTGAATGTCCTTCTCTGACTCAACGCCTTGGGATGGCAGGCCATCAATGACACCCAAGATGCCTCGTCCCTGTTCCGTCACGGCGATAACCACCTCCACAGGGTTAGCTGTGGCACAGAAGATGAGACACACTTCAGGCACCATTTTGATTGCGTTTAGAACGTTAACAGGGAAGGCGTTCTTTAGGAAGATGATGAAGGCATGTCCGCTAGCCAGGGCAAGGGCGTTCTCCTTGGCCAGGTTGATCATCTCCTCGTCAGTACCGGTATAACGTACCAGGGCAGGTCCCGAGGATTCGCAGAAGGCAACTCCAAACTTGATCCCTGGGACGGTGGTGACCAGGGCTTCATAAAGGTCCTCCACAGTTTTTATGAAGTGAGCCTGTCCTAGAATCAGGTTGACCTCAGCAGGTTTTTGGATCTTTATGGTGGTGAGTTCCATACCAGTCCTCCTATTTGTTTGATGAGGTGGACACCAACGATTCGTCCCCTGGTGGCTTTGGCAGTGGGAGACCGAACCTCTCCCGTATCATCTCGATAGCCCGGCTGATCTGCTTGGTGAGAGGCTTAATCTCGACGCCGACAATTTCCAGGTGGGGCTGATTGATGGGCAGGAGAAGTTTGATGCCTCGCGCTGAAGCCACACTTTCGGCGATGGTTGGGGTGATTTCCCCCATCATCGAGTTGGGGATGACGACACCAATCGGGGCAACGATCGCATCAGCCTGATTTATAGAGATTTTAATGGCGTTCTCCCCAGTGGCGCCACGGCTTGCTCTGACGCGCATCATCTTATCCGTGGCGATGGCGTTGGTGCCCAAGGCCATCACCTCCACCTCCAGGGGCAGCTCCTGGCGCAATTGGGTGACGATCTGCGCCCCTATGCCACCTCCCATCCCGTCGACGACAGCCACGATCATCCCACCCTCCTTTCACCGGCTCTTCCATGGTCGGACATCATCCCTAACAGTTAGGCCGTTTCAAGATCAATACAGGCCATTCCATCTTTGAGACTGCCGTGGAGCATATAGGGTTCTTGGCTGAACCAAAGGGAAACCGCTGGTCCAGCATGGAATCGGAAATTGACCGATCCTACGATGTAGGAAAGCCTTTGACGGCCGCGAAGCGGTGGCGGGAGAGCCTGGCCAAGAGCTGCTCCAGCGGCAGGGTATTGAGGACACTCCTACTATCCACCCAACCACGGCGCGCCGTCGCTATCCCATAACGGGCGAAGCCTAATTGAGAGGTGCTGTGAGCATCGGTGTTGATGACTAATGGTATCCCCAGCTCCACAGCTCGTCGTGCCCCGATGTCGTCCAGGTCCAGGCGGTCAGGAGCAGCATTGATCTCTAAGGCAGTATATGTCTGCGCCGCGGCTTCAAGGACTGCCTCCAGGTCTAACTCATAGGCCTCGCGTTTGCCGATGAGCCGTCCCGTAGGATGACAAATAACGTCCACGTATGGATTCTGAATGGCTCCGATTAGCCTTTGAGTGATCCTCTCTTTCGATTGTCCGAAGCCACTATGGATGGAGGCCGAGACGAGATCAAACGCCTGCAGCACCTCATCGTCATAATCCAGTGTCCCGTCCCCTCGAATGTCCACCTCTATCCCGGCCAGGAGACGGAAGGGGTATAACTTTTTGTTCAGCTCTATGATCGTCTTCCGCTGCTCTCTAACCCTTTCCAGAGAAAGCCCTCTGGCTATTCCCAGCGATTGGGAATGATCGCAGATAGCCAGGTATTCATAACCGCGTGCTCTGGCAGCCAGGGCTATGTCCTCCAGGGAATCTGTCCCATCACTCCAATTACTATGCACATGCAGGTCTCCCCTGAGTTCCCCATAGTCGATGAGCTGCGGGAGGGTGCCCCTCAGAGCAGACTCTATCTCTCCCCGATTCTCGCGCAACTCCGGAGGGATGTAAGACATTCCCAAGAGACGATAGATATCCTCCTCCTTTTCCCCGCCCAAGCGCTTGCCGCTGGCCTCCTCGAAGATGCCATACTCGCTGATCTTAAGCCCCTTTCTTTGCGCCAGCTCTCGCAGAGCGATGTTATGGCTCTTCGACCCGGTGAAATACTGCAGAGCTGCTCCATACGAGTCGGGTTCGACAACCCGAAGGTCTATTTGCAGGTTGTCGTAAGTAAGTATGCTGGACTTGGTTGATCCCCTGGCAATAACCTCCTTGACCATCGGTAAAGAGACAAGGAACTCCATTACCCTCTCTGGCCCCTCGGAGGCAGCTAGGAGATCGATATCGCCGATGGTCTGACGCATACGCCTGATGCTGCCCGCCGGATCAATCTGGCGCACGGCCAGACATCCACGCATGAGGCTGGCCACCTCCTCAGCAGCCGGCAGGGCCACCCCAAGCAGGTAACGTTGCGTCCGCTGCTTCCAGCGCTCTAGCTCGCGCAAGAGGTTTTCCTCGCTTTTCTCCCCCATTCCAGGCAGATGACGAAGGCGGTGCTCCTGGGCAGCCTTCTCCAAGTCCTCCAGTCCAGTGATCCCCAGCTCCTTGTAGAGCAGCTGGGCCTTGCGTGGTCCCAAGCCTGGTACCTGGAGGAGATGGACAAGCCCTTCCGGAATGTCTTTTTTGATATCCTCATAGTATTGACAACGACCAGTAGAGAGATATTCCTCAATCTTAGCGGCGATGGACTCGCCCACACCGGGAATCTTTCGTAGCTTCCCTTCGGTGGTGAGCTTCGCTACATCCTCGATGAGGTTCTCGATGCGCCTGGCCGCTTCCCGGTAGGCGCCGATGCGGAAGGGACTTTCTCCCTTTATCTCCAGGATATCAGCGATATCCTCAAGGATCCGACTGACCTCCTTATTCCTCATCGCCAGACCTCCACCGCGTCTTTACCTAACAGCATGTACCCTCTGATCGAATACGAGTATAATGTTAACGTCGAAAGTAGGCAAGCCTCCCCATATAGCGTTATCGTTTACTACCAGGGGATGTTGGGGGGATTAAGGGGGCATGGAGAGTGCGGAGTCCGCCTTCGGCGGATTCTGCTGGGGCCTGGGGTATCCCCAGCTCTTCCCTCTCCCGCTGGGGGTAATACAGAAGGGGAAGCACCTCCTTCTGGAAGTCCTTCGAGGAAGGATAGGGCTCCGCCCTAGTTTCCATCCCCCCTCTCCCGCTAAACGGGAGAGGGGGATAAAGGGGGTGAGGGCATTTTATGATCGAATCTTACGAATTCGGACGTATAACTATCGCTGGCCGACAATATACCTCGGATATCATCGTCTTTCCTAAACGCGTTCAGGCTAATTGGTGGCGGAAGGAAGGCCATGTGTTACATGTCGAGGACCTGGAGACAGTTCTGCGGGAAAAGCCGGACGTATTGATTGTCGGTACGGGTCGCTTTGGCTTATTAATGGTGCCCCCGGAGACAGCGGCCTACGTAGAGGCTCAGGGAATACGGCTCATCGTGGAACTGACCAGCACGGCCTGCAATATCTATAACGAGCTACACAGTTCTGGCAAGGTCATCGCTGCCCTGCATTTGACCTGCTAAGCATCGCCACACTGAGGAGAGCTATATGGAAAAGATAGGGCTCAGGACGATTGGAGATGTGGCCGTGGAAATACTGGAACAGCTCCGGCAGCCGTTGCAAGAAACCTTCAGCCGGCCCGTGGAAAAGGGAGCCCCTTTACCCCTGCCCAATTACGCCTACGACGCTGGGCGGAGGCAATATCATGCTATGCCCATCTTGCGTGAGTTGGCTGCCAGCCGAACCAGACGTGAGGGGAAGGTGCTGGGCATAGCCGATGTAGACCTCTACGTTCCCCAACTGAATTTCGTCTTCGGACTGGCCGATGCTGTCAGCGGAACCTGCGTCATCTCCATATGTCGCCTCCGCCAGGAATACTATGGGTTACCCAGGGACGATGAGCTCTTTTTGGAGAGGGTACTCAAGGAGTCCATCCATGAGTTAGGACACATCTATGGACTTGGACATTGCACTGAAGCCAAATGCGTGATGTATTTCTCCAACAGTCTGCGTGACACTGATAGAAAGGGAAGGTCCTTCTGTCCGCGCTGTCAGGAAAGGCTGGAAGTACACTCTTAGCCGCCAGCCTACATCCTGCCTCGCGGGAGCAGCCTATTCCTCAGGTGGATCTGCTGCCTCGGCCGCTAATCCAAACCTTCCCACGGCCACCTTCTCTACCTCCCTGGGCACGGTACCGAACAACCTCGGACTCGTCCGCATGGCCAGCCAATCCAAGGAGAGCATTATCGGCACCTCAATAAGTGGGCCGACTACCGTAGCCAGGGCCACGGTGGGAGAGAAAGCCGTGATGGCGATGGCAATGGCGATCTCAAAATCCCGCCCCGTGCTGTTAAAGGCCACGGCCACGGCATCGCGGTAGTTCAGCCCCAGCCTCCAGCCCGTCAGATAGACAACGTTAAATATAACGAAGAAGAAGATGGTCATAGGGATAGCCATCTCCACCACGATGAGGGGGCGTTCCAGGATGAGATCACCCTTGAGGGCAAACATGACTACCAGGGTGAAGAGCAACCCCAGGATGGAAAGGGCGTTCAGAAAGACCTTAAACTGCTCGAAACCCTCCTCACCCACGCGCTTGATGCCGACCTGTCTGGTGAGGAAGCCAAGGAGCAAGGGCAAACCAAGATAAAGAATGACGCTCTCACCCACAACCCGAACATCAAAATGTACCTCTCCAATGAGCACCTTGGCGTAAAGTGGAATGAGGATCATCTGGACGATGGAGTTGAAGGCGACGAGGACCAGGGCTAAAGGCGTGTTGCCCTTGGCCAGGAAGGTGAAGATGATCACCATGGCGATGCACGGAGCGATGCCGTAGAGGACGAGACCAGTCGCCAGCTCCGTGTGGCTGGCGAGGAATATCTTGGCCAGGGCATACATAAAGAAGGGCGCTACAGCATAGTTGAAGAAGGCGACGATGAGTAGTTGCTTGGGGGAACGGAAGGCTTGCCCCAGCTCGTCGAGGCGAACGTTGGTCATGGCCGGGTACATCATCATGAATAGTCCGATGACCACCCCCAAAACCAGGGTGTTGGGTAGACTGAATTCATAAGTGCCCGCAAGGATGGACTTGATGGCCTCGATGGGTGGTGTGAGTTGATAGTCGGAGATGTGGGAGATCTTGCCCAGGGAGATCCCCAGGACCATACTGAGCAGGACGAAGAAGGGTAAAAGCCGGAAATCCTCCAGTTTCTGTAATAAACGCATCAGATGTACCTCCATGGTAGGTTATGGTTTACGAGCCTTGATGAAGGCGCTAGTTACAGTGGCGCCCGCACATCCTTCCTCTGCGGAGAATGATGCATACTGAAAGTCGATGTCTGTAAATCCGACCACCCTGAGCTTTTGAACGTACTCTGTAGTTGTCAGGGCACCAGCGATACAGCGGCACCAGGCCTCTGGATTGCGGCGCAACTCTTCTGGTAGTTCGGAGAGGGCCACCACATCAGAGACGGCCAGGCGACCGCTGGGTCTCAGAACGCGGAAGGCTTCGCGGAGGGCTGCGTCCTTATCTGGAGAGAGATTGATCACGCAGTTGCTTAGGATAACGTCCACACTGGCATCAGGCAAGGGAATAGCTTCCATTTCCCCCTTGATGAATTCGACATTGGTCAGTCCAGTCCTTCGCTGGTTCTCCTGGGCCAAGGCGAGCATATCATCGGTCATGTCCAGTCCAATAGCCTTGCCCTCTGGGCCCACCTGCTGGGCAGCCAGGAGGACATCTATACCCCCTCCACTGCCCAGGTCCAGGACTACCTCTCTCGCCTTAAGTTCAGCCCAGGCCAGAGGGTTGCCACAACCAAGTGAGGCACTGATAGCTGTCGCCGGTAACGTGCTCAGTTCCTGAGGGGAGTAGCCAAGACGAACGGACTTGTTGCCTGTTTCAGCACAGCAGCTGGTGGATTTACTCCTCTGGGCCGCCTTCGTATAGTGCTCCTTGACCACTTTCTTGATGTCGTTATATGTTCGACTCATATCGCTCCCTTTTATATTGATAAATATCGATATATGCACCAAAAAATTTAGAGTACTTCAGCGAGAACCTTTTTAAGCCAGGCTCCCTTTTCTCGGTTGAGGAAATAGTACACCCATGGACCTCGCTTCTGGCCACTAATCAGACCAGCCTCCCGCAAGATCCGCAGATGGTGTGATATAGTGGGCTGCCCCAACGCGAAATTCTCGCCGATTTCACAGACGCAGACCTCCCCCTCGTATTTAGACAGGAGGCTCAGGATGCGCAGCCTGGTTTCATCGGCCAGGGCCTTCAAGAGTCGGGCATACGCTTCAGCCTCGGCCCCACCAAGGCCTGGAGCAACCTTTGCGGCACGACCACAAAGGCGCCGGGCAGACAGCATGGGGCTGTCGCCTCCTCTCTCTTCAATGCACGTATTCGTCGCATTTCGTCTCCCATAAGTAAGATAGCACATATATCGAAGTTTGTCAATATATTTTCGGGCAAAACACCGCACATATTGCCTAGAGACCTGATTGATGCTATACTCCATACGACACTTAGGCTGGAAGGAAGACGAACTAATGGGGAAGGAGGTGAGAGCAATGACTTGGCTGCCGCGCCTGACCTTCACCTGAGCCTGAGCCGCACAGCGGTTTGGTGCGGGTTCCGCATCAGTCATCTGCTCGAAGAACCTCCGTCCCAGACAGGGCTAACTGGCGCCTTAAGTCACGCTATGGCCTGATTCCTTTCTTCTTTGTGAAAGGCCGTAAAGCGATGGTACGGAGCTCTCGAGCGTGCGACCATCGCTTTTTTGTCGCCAAGAACAATCAAGTCAAGAAGGAGGATCAGACAAATGACAACTGATCATAGGCAAATGTGGACCGATCTGGGAATAGACCTTGAACGCCATGATGCGCTTCTGAATGCCCTACCATCGCTCTACGAGGAGATCTACCTCTCCCAAAAGAATCGCCCCATGGGCATGGCGTATTTCGATTTTGTGGTGGGCGATATTCACGGTATCAGGGTGCGGGAGCTGAGGCAGCACGCTATGAACGGTGGTAAGGTAGTTGCCACGTACTGCGTATTCGTTCCTGAGGAGATTGCCCTGGCTGCCGATGCCATCGCAGTGGGGCTATGTGCCGGGACGCAGTTTTCCGTGCCCATAGCTGAGGAGGTCCTTCCTCGCAACACCTGCCCTCTCATTAAATCCTCTTTTGGCTTTAAACTGGGGCGCATCTGTCCCTATGTGCAGACAAGCCATCTCATTGTCGGTGAGACCACCTGCGATGGCAAGAAGAAGATGTTCGAACTCCTTGGGGAATACCAGCCTGTCTACGTTATGGAGGTGCCTAACAAGAAGAATCAGCTGAGCCACAATCTATGGTTGGGCGAGGTGATGACCTTTAAGGAAGTCATCGAGAAGCTGACAGGCAATAAGGTCACCGAGGACACACTGTCCCGATCCACCAAGCTTCTCAATGATCGACGCCGTGCCCTTCAGCGACTCTACAATACCCGCAAGGCTCGCCCAGTTCCCATAAGCGGCAAGGATGCAATGCTGGTGACCCAGGTGTCCTTCTACGATGACGTCCCTCGCTATGTCCAGCAGGTAAAAGCGCTATGCGATGAGGTGGAAAGACGCATCGCTGCTGGGGAAGGGGTCTTCCCACCAGATGCTCCCCGCATCCTGATCTCAGGCAGCCCCATGGCCATCCCTAACTGGAAGCTACATCACATTTTGGAGACAGCTGGAGCTGCCGTCGTCTGTGAGGAGTCATGCACTGGCACTCGAGCCTTCAGCGATCTGGTCCCTGAGAATGGAGGCACGGTGGAGGAGCAATTGCAGGCCATCGCTGATCGCTATATGCAAATCCACTGCGCTTGCTTCACTCCCAACGATGAACGTCTCGATGATATTGTAAGACTTGCCAGAGAGTACCAGGTTGATGGCGTGGTGCACTATAACCTCCAGTTCTGCCACACCTATGCCAATGAAGCCGTAAAAGTGGAGAGGCGTCTAGCTAAGGAAGGTATCCCTCTATTGCGCATCGAAACGGACTATAGCGACGAGGATGCGGGCCAACTAAGGACCAGGGTAGATGCCTTTTTGGAGATAATACGCCGGTGATCTGCGCTGGACTCGACGTCGGTTCGCGAACCATTGGACTCGTACTGTGGGACGGCGGGGTGCTGGACTCCGTTATCCTTGAGACTGGTGTCAACCCTCTTCGGCGATGTCAGGAGCTACTGGCAGGTAGAGAGCATGAGCAACTAATGGTGACAGGCTACGGCCGCTACTTGGTCGCTCAAGCGCTTGATGGCGAAATGGCCTCTGAGATTAAAGCCTATGCCGCTGGAGCGAGATACCTTTATCCAGATTGCTGCACCGTGATCGATATTGGTGGCCAAGACAGCAAAGTAATCCTGCTATCTGCTAACGGGGATGTGCAGAAGTTCGAGATGAATGACCGCTGTGCTGCTGGAACGGGCAAGTTCCTTGAGGTGATGGCAAATACCTTGGAAATCGGCATACACGAGCTGGGTGACCTTGCCTTGAGCGCTTCCAAGGTTGTACACATCAATAGTCTATGCACCGTCTTTGCAGAATCGGAGGTCGTCTCTCTGATATCCCGGGGGGAGGAACGCAATGTCATCGCTTTGGCGCTGCATGAAGCCATCGCCACTCGCATCGTGGTGATGGCGCGCAGGCTTGGGCTCAGGGAAAGAGTCGTCTTTGCCGGAGGGGCAGCGCTGAATAAGTGCTTGCAGCAATTGCTCAGCAAGAAACTAGGCATTGAAATCACAGTCCCTCACGATCCGCAGATCGTTGGTGCCCTTGGTGCAGCGCTTCTAGTAAAACAGTGGGAGAAAGGGCGTAAGCACGGTGCCATGCCGTCCGTTAAGTCAGTTTCAGGCGAAACTTCAACCACAAGGAGAGCAACAGATGGCCAAGGTGATCGATGCCAGGACTCTAGCACGCGCGCAGCCTGTTGTCCTCACCAGGAATGCTTTGGAGGAAGCACATGAGATGATCATGCCTCGTTTTAAGTGTCACCTATCTATCTGAACGGGATCATATGGTTTCAGGGCAAATATCTGAACACGTTGATTGGTATAAACCAGTTGATAAGCCGGATTGTCGCGGAAGAGAGCCGGGTGCAGATAACCTCCGCGAGCTCCAATATAGACGTACCTGATGCCATTTTCCTTCAATAGTGAAGTCAATTCATCAGTGGCCGAACCAGGATTAGAGGCGGCCTGCATAGTTGCCTTGGCCAGGTCATTCACCTTCTGAGCATATTCGTGTGGACCCAAGCCATAGACCAGGGGAGGCATAGTCGTCTGACGCTGGGCCAAAACAGTTATCCAGTAACCTCCATCAGAGCCCATATAGAGTCTAATATCAGGACGCCAGAGGTAGGAATTGATAAGGAACCTGGCCTCCTCAGGTGTATTCCGTTTGATCCAATGTATGGCGGCTAGGTCCTCCTTGAAAGCAAGGATGCAGGTGGGATTGATGATACCCACAAGTCCCGCTGCCCCCCAGAGTCCACTGACCATCAGCGCTATGGCCGCCAGACTTTTAAGTGACCGCGGCCAGGCCTCAAAATGTAGGGTATCGGCCAGGGTGGAGACGAATAACCCAGCCCCAAGGGCCATCGGTAGGAAAAGGGTGATGGCCACGGAGGTGTTGTTGACCATTCCGCTGCCGGGGAGACCGAAAGAACCAGGATTGGCCAGGACAAAGAGGCTGGCTACCCAAAGGATGATGAGGATGGTCGCCCAGCGTTTCTTGAATAAGCCGATAAAGAGGCCGGCCAGGGCGAGGATAAGCAAGTAGCGGTCATAGCCAGCAGCGAAGTATCCCCAGGGGAAGCTGTTGCCCGTCGCATCGACGTAAACCGAGCCACGCCAGAGGAGCAAGAGCAAGGGTTGAGCAATGCGCCATAACCAGACGGCCGTCAGGGCCAGGGTGAGCAGGGCAATGTTTCCGGCAGCCAGCCAATAGCGCCGCATAAGCTCAGGCTGATGGCGATGGAGGATGGTTATGGCTAGTACGTACAGAGCCATAAAACAAAGGAAGAATACAGCTACCCGCGGATGAGTGAAAATCAGACCGGCCGAGAGCAGAGCAGTCAATCCGAGGGAAACGCCACCCGTCTTGAGGGCTTCCTGGCCAAGCGCGACAGCTCCGGGTAAGATCACCAGACCAGCCAGTTGGGTATATCTCCCCCAGCTCAAATAGTACGATGGCATCACTGAGATCAGTCCGACGATGAGGGCACTGACCAGGGCGGCGCGGCGATCTTGGAGCAATCTGTTGGTGAAGAGAAAAGCAGCTGGCACCATCAGACCGTTCAGAATCTGGCCCACAATGAGCACTGAATCAACCGGGCTGCGCCCCGTGAGCCAATGGAAGAAGGCCGCCAGCGCATGGAAGCCGAAATGGTAGGTGAAGGGCACCTCGGGAAGATACGGACGGTATGATTCCGGGATAGCCCCCTGCTCACTAAGCAACTGGGCGATGAGTGTATGATGCACCGCATCACCCCAGGGCGGAACGACCAGATCCCGCACCTGGAGGAAGCGCAGCCCAAGTGAAACGATCAAGATAAGAAAGAAAAAGATAGTGAACGCCGGCCCATCACGTTGGAGGGCACTGTGGACCAGCCCACGCCGCCACGCCGTGTAGAGAGACCATAGCCCGGCCAGCGCAAGTCCACTCAAGAGCAGTATGGCCAAAGGTTGATCAAGTCGAACCCTCAGCAGACTGCTCAGGAAGATGAACACGGGCGCTACGGCGACACTAAGACTGGTGGAGAGAGCTACCATCTCTATGAGGCTGAACCTTGGCCATGGTCTGAGGAAGCTGATAAGGACATAGCCAGGAACCAGCAAGAGAGCGAGGCCTGGGAGAAGCAGCCAACCATTTGTTAGCAGCCCTCTTCGGATGTCGGCGATCAGTGCCTGGGGAGTGTAATCGTAATAGGTTCGGAAGGCCAGGTCACCATCAGTCGGTAGACCATCAATATAGCGCCTACCCTCCGGATAAACATCGAAGGGGCTGGCCCATACCGTCACCTTGCCCTTCCCAGCTGGGGAATCGATCAGCAGATAGTAAGAGCGATTCTCAGAGTCGTCAAGGGCAGGGAAATGGAAACGAAACCAGGCGTTGTGTTGTATGAACCTGGTGGCTACGGTAACTGTCGCCAGGTCCTCCGTGCTGGCCGCATCGCTGCGCAGGTGTATAGAGAGCGTCTCTTCAGGAGGGCGTTTCCCCTGATAAACGATGAAGCGGAGCTCGATAGCCGATAGTCTTGGCTTATGGGAGATAAAGGTCTGGCCGACAGTATGCGGGCCATAGATGGGTCCGGCCGCCTCTACGGTCCGCTCCTGAATGTTCCCCATATCAACCAGGCCGACACATCCTCCTGTCAGCAGGATCAAGGCGACCAGGATCAGCAGTCCGACCGCTCTGTTAATCACACTGCGCTTGCCCCACAGATTACGGCTCTGCGAGATTCGCCTCCATATTTAGGGATACGGCTGTGGCGTTGGTGTCGGCTGGGGCACTGGTGCTGGATAAGCCTCTTCAGCCGGAGGAATCGGCGTCGCCGTGGCCGTCGGTGTGGCTTTACCCGAAATACTGCTGCCTGGCTTGGCCGTGGGGGTCGTTCGAGCTCCCGTGGCCCGAAGCCCGGCTGTAGGCGAAGGGGTGACTGCAGGATGTACTGGTTGAACTGTAGCCGTTTGGGGTGGAGGGGTAGCCGTCGATGTCTCCATAGGAGTAGAGAGACAACCACTGAGCCCCCATCCGCCGAAGGCGGAAACCACCAGGATCAAAACGCTAAAAGCGGAGAGAGAAAGGCGCAAATGCATGGTAGGCTAATGCTCCTTAACTAGAAGATATCGGTTGGATCTTTATTTTAACATGATATTCGGCTCAAACGCTTAATTTCCAGTGGATCAGTTTGCGAATTAGCCGGTGGTTAGTGAGGTCAAGATGAATGGGGGTGACCGAGACCTTGTTTTCGGCGATGGCCTTGAGATCGGTACCCTCATCTTCGATACCGATGGGAACATCTCCACCGATCCAGTAGCGTGTCTGCCCGGCAGTATCTTTCTCTTCGATAAGCACATCACGATAGATACGCTTCCCCAGTCTGGTAATCTCCACACCGGCAATCTGCTCTTTAGGGAGATTTGGTACATTAACGTTGAGCAGCACCTCACTGCTTAGACCATTCTGGGCCATGTGTTGAGCCAACCTGGCCGTGAATTCAGCTGCATAAGAGAAATCCCAATCGTTATATCCAGCTAGAGATACAGCGATGGAGGGGATGGCACAAATAACCCCTTCCATCGCCGCGGCCACCGTACCTGAATAGGTAACGTCATCACCAAGATTAGGGCCTTTATTGATGCCTGAGACAACTAAATCTGGTTGGCGCCTCAATATGCCCAAAACGCCCAATCTGACGCAATCCGTGGGAGTGCCATCGGAAACGAGGGCCATATCACCATCAGCCAGTTTTACCTCGGTTACCCGTAACGGTTTATGTAGAGTCATAGCGTGACCGGTGGTGCTCCAGTTGCGATCTGGGGCGATGATAACCACCTCACCGACCTTGGCCAGGGACCGCTTTAAGGCCAGAATGCCTTCAGAATCAATGCCATCATCGTTTGTCACCAATATATACATCATTGTGCCTCCAATGGGATTTGCCTGTCATCGTTTTGTATTCTAGCCAATTTTACGGTTTGACAGTAACTTCACCTGTTATTATAGTGTAATTGCCCCAAGGGTCGAGTACGGGCAAGGTGAACATCGAGTACGCCGGCGCAGGTGGCAAGTAGCGCAAGCGAGGTGTACCTAGGCGATGCAGAAAGATGTCCGCACCGACGGAAAGACACCTGGGGCAGCCATTCGTTTTAAGATACGCCCTCAAGGAGAGACTCGCTGCTTAAGCTATCGATGATGCCATCGGTAGAGCAAGCACCTTGGTCCAGAATATAGCTGCGGTATACAGCGGAGCGTCAGCTGGGGCTGGTGGGCAAGGAGGGACTCGAACCCTCAAGCCTCAGCGGCAGTGGATTTTAAGTCCACCGTGTTTGCCATTTCACCACTTGCCCGGCATCGGTAGAGAAGGTTGACTTACCGTATTCGACCTTCTATCCTCTATCCACGACAATTCTCTGGTGGGCAATGCAGGATTCGAACCTGCGACCTCACGGATGTAAGCCGTGTGCTCTGACCAGCTGAGCTAATTGCCCCATCGGCTATAAATATAACATCGGTTTTACAATATGTCAAGGAAAATCCGGCTGGGGGGATTGTCGTCCCTCACCTTGATAAAGCAGTAAGATATTTTTAGAGAAGAGGGATCAGATTGCTCCTTAGACACAAGCAGATGGCTCAGTTGGCGGATGGGCTCATCCTGTTCATCATTATGGGCTTGGCGGCCTACACTCATCTGAGCCATATGGATCTGGTGGAATTCAAGGGCGACGAGTCCTTGGTGTGCAACCTGGCGGTTGCCTTTCTTGAGGGCAAGCATCTCCCGCTGATAGGGATACCGTCCTCGGTAGGGATAGCTAATCCACCAGCTTTCGTCTACCTGATGGCCATACCTCTGGCCATAACCCGGGATGCCGCTCTGGCTACGGGGTTCGTTGGATTGCTAAACGTCCTGGCCGTAGGTCTCTGTTACCGCTTCTGTAGCGAGTACTTCGGGCGGCGCATGGCCCAAATCGCCAGTTTATTGTTTGCGGTCAATCCCTCTATTGTGCTTTTTTCACGGAAGATACAGTCCCAGGATGTGCTGGCACTTTTCACACTCCTGTTCATTTCCTCAATATTCGCCTTCGCCGTCAAGGGCCAGTCTCGTGGGTTGATCCTATCCTTTTTCTGGTTAGCCCTGCTTCTCCAGTTACATTTTGCGGCTGTGGGCCTAATTCCGTTGCTCGTTTTAGTACTCTTTCTGTTTCGGGCGAAGATAGCGGCGCTTGTCAGCAGCGCCGCTATCTTCGCCCTAACGTTCTTACCCTACGGCTACTGGCAGCTAACCCACGACTGGCTTGATGTGAAGACGGCCCTTTCCCTGGCCAAATCGCCTGCCCAGGTTGACCTCCAGGCGGCGCGTTGGGCAGTGGGATTGTTGGCCGACCCTGCTTATCACTCCGTGACTGGGGAGTCGTATGAGAAATTCATCGCTCAGATGCCCAACTTCGCCTGGCTATACCGTGGTGAGATGATTTTGTTTTTGGCCGGTCTCGGCTATCTTGGTTACAGATGGTTGAAACGGGACGAGTCCAGAAGGAAGTTTGGGCTCCTCTTATTGTGGGGGATCGTGCCTGTCCTTTTCTTCTCGCGACACTCGATGCCTATCTACCCCCATTATCTCCTTATTGTCTATCCTATGCCGTTCATCGCCATCGGCATTCTGCTTGGGCATATCCTAGAATGGGCCTCTTCGCGCTGGGAGGGGTTCCCATCCCTGCTCGGAATAAAGTCGATCGTCACCAGGTTCAGCACTCGGGCCATTTTGGTTTGCTCGATCCTATTTCTGGTCACTCTGGTGGGGATACAGATATACGCATTCTCCTTCTACATCTCTTTCATCGACCGGGAGAGTACCATAGGAGGTTATGGTATACCCTTGAAATATCTGGTCAATGTATTGCAACAGGCACGTGCCCTTAACGCCACACCCGATGCTCCCCTTTACGTGGCGGCGAGTGGATCGGATCTGCGGGAATCCCTCTCCTTCTTGGCCCAGGGCCGTCCCGCGCTAAGGTGGTTCAACGCCAACTCGGGTTTTCTCTTGCCCCCAGAGGGCTCAGGTGAGACCCTTTACCTGCTCACCGATGAGCAGAGCCGGCTTGCCTCTTTCCTTGAGCGCGGCTTTTCGGACCGGCTGGTAGGGGTTGCTGGCCGTCCGGGTAACCCCACGGCCTTCAAGTTTTATCGTCTCGGTGTAAAGGATGTGTTGAAGCCTGGCAACGATCATTCGCTTTCTCTGACCCTGCCTAATGGGTTGCGGCTCCTGGGCTATCGCTTGGAGAGGCAGGTGCAGGCCGGTGATATTCTACTGTTCGTCCTCTACTGGAAGATAACGCAGACACGCCCTGTATCAAGCGAAGAGTACGTCTTCTTTGCCCACCTGCTTGACACCAAATGGCAGAAATGGGGAGGATACGATGGTCAAGGGTACCCACTGCCGGATTGGCAAAGGGGAGACGTTGTCTTAAGCTGGTTTCCGATCCGGGTGAACCCCGGAGCACTTCTGGGCCAGTATTGGTTACAGTTCGGTATGTATCGATTTCCTGACCTTGTTCGCCTGCCCCTTAGCGATAAGCAAGGCGTAACGGTTGGAACATCGCTAAGACTAGGACCAGTCAAGGTCATACCACAGGGAGCTCCTCAGCAAGGGACACTGCCGGAGCCCCAATATCACCAGCCAGTCGACCTTGAAGGCAAGGTGCGCTTAGTCGGCTATGACCTTGATCCCGTAGAGTTGACGCCAGGGCAGGGCCTTCGCTTGATCCTCTACTGGCAGTCCCAACAGAAAATGAGTGCCAATTATACCGTTTTCACCCATTTGCTTGACGCCGACGGCCGGCTTATCAGCCAGCAGGACAACCAACCCCTTAACGGTACTTATCCAACTTCACTATGGGACGAAGGCGAGTTCGTGCGGGACGAATACCAGTTGGTGATTCCTGCAAACACGCCTCCTGGCCTTTATCATATCGAGGTCGGTATGTATCTCCCAGAAACTGGGCAGCGCCTGAAGATGCCCCAGGGTGATAGCCTGTTGCTCTCCCAAGAGGTCCACGTGCGCCTGCCTAGATGATGGTGAATGAAGAGATGTATCGCTCTTCCTCATGGTGCGATTAGGATGCAATCCCATTCGGAAATTGTTAAAATGAGCCTAGATTTCAGGGCAGGAGGCTGGTATGAACATAATGCGCCTGTTTAGAGATCATCCAATGATTGCTGCCTGGATAGCCCTGGCTATAGGGATGGTAGCGATGCTTTTGTATGCGGCCAAGGATGTGGGACTCTTACCGGGACAGCTGGCCGCTTTGGTAGTGACGACCATACTTTTAGCTGGAGCTTGCATCTGGATCATCACCTGGGATTAGGATGACGAATATGGTGAGAAGCAAAGGACGGATCCCCCAAAATTCCGGGTCGTCAGAACATGAGAAGCTTTGTGCGCTGCTGGAAATTACACGCTCGCTGGCTTCCCAGATCGATCTGGATGACCTGCTTCAACTTATTGTGAAGGAAACCACTAAGCTGCTCAGTGCTGATCGGACCACCCTCTATCTTTTGGATGCTGATAAGAACGAATTATGGTCTAAAATCGCTCAAGGGGCCGAGATAAAAGAGATTAGATTGCCTGTAGGGGTGGGTTTGGCTGGTTACGTAGCCCTAACAGGGGAAACGATCAACCTGGCCGATGCCTACGATGACCCTCGTTTCAACCGAGAAATTGATCGCCTGACTGGTTATCGAACTAAAACGATGTTGACGGCCCCGATGCGGAATCATGTTGGAAAAATCATCGGGGTCATTCAGGTGATAAACAAGCAAGATGGGCTATTCGATGAGGCAGACATTGCTCTGCTCGGCTCATTCTGTTCGTCCGCCGCTGTGGCCGTCGAGAACGCCCAGCTCTATGCCGATATCAACACGATGTTCGACAGCTTTATCCACACGCTGGCGGCCACGATTGATGCCAGGGATCCGGAGACAGCTGGGCATTCTCATAGGGTAGCCATCTATGCCGTTAAGCTGGCTGAATGGCTTGGCCTACCGGCAGAGCAGGCGAAGGGTATTCGCCTGGCGGCCTTGTTGCACGATTATGGCAAGATCGGCGTGCCGGAGGCGATTCTGACCAAGCCAACCAGGCTGACGCCGGAGGAGACTGGTCTGATGCAGCAGCATGTGATAAAGACGAGGGAGATTCTGTCCAACATGTACTTTGCTCGAAATCTACGGAACGTTCCCATCGTTGCTGCGCAGCATCATGAACGACTGGATGGGAAAGGCTACCCCGATGGTTTAAGGGAGGAGCAGATCTCCCTTGAGGGTAAGATTTTGGCCATAGCAGATGTATTCGATGCCATTACCTGGCAAAGACGCTATCGTGAACCGATGTCCCCGGCAGAGGCTCTTTCCTATATGTGTGCCAATGCCAAAGTCTGCTTCGATGCCAGAATAGTAAAGGCGTTAGAGGACATCATCGGATCGCAACAGGACTCGCTACCCCTGGCAAGGAGAGAACAGTGATGGTGTTGACCTTAATCTCTACTATTATGCTGCCCTTAGCTGTCGTCTCAGGGGTCTACGGCATGAACATCGAGATATTACCCATCGCTAAGAGTCAGCACTCGTTTCTCTTCACCATGGGCATAATGATGGTCATCGCCGTGGCCATGCTTGGTTATCTCCGATATCGACGCTGGATCTAGCCTTCGATCTTTTCGATGCGGTAACGTAGCAAGCCAGCGGGCACGGATATTTCGACTGTCTCGCCCTCTGTGTGGTCGAGGAGGGCTTTCCCTAGGGGCGAGGCGATAGAGATCTTACCTGCGCTAGGATCCGTCTCGTTCGGACTTACCAGGGTGTAACGCACCTCCTCTTCATAATAAGTGAGGTCGCGGAGGATAACAGTAGCCCCAATGCGTATTCGCCCGCTTGTTCCTTTATTCTCTTCCAGGATAGTGGCTGATCCCAGGATGCGTTCCAGTTCCCTGATACGGGCTTCAACGTAGGCCTGGTGCTGTTTGGCTGCATCGTAAGGCGCATTCTCGCGAATATCCTTATCCAGTCTTGCCTCCCACAACTCCTGAGCTATCTGGGGACGGACTTCATTGATGAGATACTCTAATTCTTCTTTTAATTTGGCATAGCCCTCAGCGGTCAAATGGGTAGTCTCCTCTTCTTGAGCCTGAACCCTATTGACCGTCTTCTCCTTTGGGCTGGTGCGGCGTTTCACCCTGATGTACTTCGCTAGATTGGCCGGCAGAAATCCCTCCTGGTAAGCATAAGTCAAAAATGACTTGAGTGGCGTAAGGCGACGAAGCGGGTCTGCGCCGCTCGTTTCTACCTGTTCTTGATAAGTCTCAAGGGTGCGCGCAGTTAGTTCGCCTAGTTGGCGATCCGAGCCAAACCACCAGACAAATTTATTCAGTTCCCCCTGGTATGAAGGGCGCTCTTCGCTGGGCAAGGTAGTCAAGAAGATCCGCGCTACCTCCGTTAGCGAAGATATTCTGGCCGACATGCTGTTTCCCTCTTATATTCAAGTAGAACCTTAAGTGGACTAAAGAAGCTTTTCTCGTCTATCTAAGTCAGGATATTACTCAAGATGATATTCTAGCATCCCTCTGCGCTCAAAGCAACGAGCCTCAGTTTTTGCAAGCCTGCTTGTCGTGATTATCGGAGCTGGCTATAATGGGGTGCACAATCAAGTATGCTCAAGGGAGAGGGACTTGCTACTTTCAGTAATTATTCCAACTTACAATGAGCAGGAGACCATAGCCGAAATTTTGCGGCGCGTCAGACTTGCTCCAGTGGGGGATTTGGATAAACAGATCATCGTCGTTGACGACTGCTCTACGGATGGAACGCGCCAAATTCTGGAGCAGGAGAAGGGCACCGATCTCACCATTCTTTATCACCACCGCAATATGGGCAAGGGGGCAGCCGTTCGGACAGGTCTGGAGATGGCCAAGGGTGACATCATCCTCATCCAGGATGCCGATCTAGAATATGATCCGGAAGATTATCCGCAGCTATTGCGGCCTATCCTCAAGGGTAAGGCCAAGGTAGTCTACGGCTCACGTTTCCTGGGTGAGCATAAGGCGATGCTTTTCTGGCACGCCATGGGCAATAACCTACTCACCTTCATCACTAATCTCCTCTACGATACCACCCTGACCGATATGGAAACCTGTTATAAAGTCTTCACAAGGGAGGTGGCCCGCCAGATCAAGCTGCGCTCGCCGCGCTGGGGCTTTGATCCAGAGATTACAGCTAAGATTTTGAAACACGGCTATCGTATCTACGAGGTACCCATCTCTTACTCTGGAAGAGAATACGCTGAGGGCAAGAAGATCACCTGGCGAGATGGGCTCACAGTGCTATGGACGTTACTCAAATACCGTTTTAGCGATTGAATGGAGGAACAGAGTCCGTGATCAGAATAGGGATCCTAACAATCAGCGATAAGGGGGCACGGGGGGAAAGGGAGGACAAGAGCGGAGAAGCGATCAAAGAGGGAATGCAATCCCTCGATCCCGGGGTGGTCGAGTATGCCATTATACCAGACGAACTATTGCTCATCGAGGAAACGTTGCGGCGATGGAGCGACGAACTGCATTTAGACTTGATCCTGACTACCGGTGGTACCGGTTTGACCCCTCGAGATGTGACCCCTGAGGCAACGCGTCTTGTTTTAGATAAGGAGGTGCCAGGGTTGGCTGAGGCGATGCGGGCCGCGGGGTTACAGAAAACACCCTATGCTATGCTCTCCAGGGCTATAGCAGGCGTGCGTCAAGACACGCTGATAATAAACCTGCCCGGGAGCCCCCAGGCTGTACGCGAGGGGCTGGAGGTCATCTTGCCTGTACTCAGACACGCTATTGATCTCATCCATGGTCGGGCAACGGAACATCACCACCGGTTGGGTCAGGGTTAACGCCTATATTCTTCTCTGACCCTCCCAGAAGGGGGTGATCCCCTTCTGGTCTACCCCCACTCCAGCGGGAGGGGGAGTCAGGGGGTGAGGGCATACTATCGACTAAGCCGATTCCTCCTGGACGGCGCTACCAGTGACGGATACGGGACGGTCGCCCCTCGTGAGAAGGAGTGGTCCCGTGCGGCTCAGGATTGTCTCCGCATTTATGATGCACTTTTGAACATCACCCCGCGAAGGTAGCTCGTACATTACATCGAGCAGTACATCCTCGATGATCGTCCGTAGGCCACGAGCGCCAGTCTTGAGGCGCATAGCCTGCGTGGCAGCTGCCTCCAGGGCGTCTGACGTGAAAACTAGCTCAACCTTATCCAGTGCGAAGAACTTCTGATACTGCTTGATGATCGCATTCTTTGGCTCGGTAAGTATCCTAATAAGGGCCTCTTTGTCCAGAGGATCAACGCTGACCACTACCGGGAGGCGACCGACAAACTCGGGAATGAGTCCATACCTTAGTAGATCATCGCCTATGACCTGACGCAGCAGGTTGGCTGATTCCTCCTCTGGCGTTCGCTTAAAAGAGGACTCCGGTCTGAAACCGATCGTTCTCCCACTACCAATGCGTTGGGCCACAATCTTATCCAAACCCTCAAAAGCACCACCACAGATGAAGAGGATATTCATCGTGTTGATCTGGATGAAGTCCTGGTGAGGATGTTTACGACCACCTTGGGGAGGGACGTTGGCCACGGTACCTTCGATGATCTTAAGGAGAGCCTGTTGGACACCTTCGCCAGAAACGTCTCGGGTGATCGAAGGATTATCGCCCTTGCGGGCAATCTTATCGATCTCATCGATGTAAACAATGCCCCGTTCGGCACGAGAGATATCGAAGTCGGCTGCCTGTATGAGGCGGAGAAGAATGTTTTCCACATCCTCGCCGACATATCCAGCCTCCGTCAAGGAGGTCGCATCAGCGATGCTGAAGGGCACGTCCAAGATTCTGGCCAGGGTTTGGGCTAGCAATGTCTTTCCGCACCCGGTTGGTCCAATGAGCAGGATATTGCTTTTCTGTAGCTCAACATCGTCAACCTGCATCCCAGCCATGATGCGCTTATAGTGATTGTAAACCGCTACGGCGAGCACCTTCTTGGCCCGTTCCTGGCCAACGACATATTGATCGAGCAGCTCTCTGATGCGCTTAGGTGTAGGTATCTTCCCAAGGGGGGATTTAGTCTTAGGAACAGCTGTTTGTTCTTCATCAATGATCTCGCGGCAGAGGTCAACACACTCATCACAGATGTAGACTGCTCCCGGCCCGGCAATAAGGCGCCGTACCTGATCTTGTCCTTTACCACAGAATGAGCAGTGATACTGTATTCTGGGTCCCCGCGTGCTACCCATTGCTTTCCCTCCTGCCCTGCGAAGCAGGGAGCATATTTTCCGTTAGCTCTGCGACTTCGTCAAGATTTGATCCACGATACCGTATTCTACAGCCTGTTCAGCGTTCATCCAAAAGTTACGATCAGTATCGTGGATGATCCTTTCCTCATCCTGACCAGTATGCTTGGCCAGGATCTCATTGATTAGGTGGCGCAGGCGCAATACCTCTCTGGCATGAATCTCCAAATCCACTGCCTGTCCAGAGATGCCACTGAGAGGTTGATGGATATGCACGGTGGCATTGGGTAGGGCATAGCGCTTCCCCTTAGTCCCCGCGCAGAGTAGGACGGTCCCCATGCTGGCAGCCAGACCGACGCAGATGGTGGAGATATCCGGGCGTATGAGCTGCATCGCGTCATAGATGGCCAGTCCGGCGGTTATGGAGCCACCAGGCGAATTAATATAGAGGTGGATGTCCTTCTCAGGATCCTCCCGATCGAGATATAACATCTGAGCGATGATCAGATTGGCCACATGATCCTCAATCGGCGACCCCAAGAAGATGATGCGTTCCTTCAGGAGCAGTGAGTAGATGTCGAAGGCACGTTCTGCTCGTCCCGTGCTCTCAATTACCATAGGTATGATGTCGCTTGGCACAATGTTCACCCTTATTCTCCTTATCTAGTCCTGTGGTTGATCCGGATCCCCTTCGGGGGTGACCCTCTCTGCCGCATTTTCGGCGTCAGGTGTCTCCCCACTTGTGGCGATCTGAACCAAACGGTGCAAGGTCTTGCGATAGCGAAGATCAACACCGAGTTCCTTCTTGCTCTCCGCCGTATCGAGGGAAGCGCGTATTCTCGGCTCATCTTTGAAAACGCCGGCGACCCTCTCGATCGTCTCATCAACCTCGCCAGGCTCAACCTCGATCTTCTCCTCTTTCGCTATCTGATCAATTACAAAGAACGTCTTGAGTCGGCGCTTGGCCACCGGTTGCAGCTCTTCCCGTAGATCCGCTTCATTCTTCCCGACGTTAGCCAGGTATTGCGGCAGGGCCATATGCTCACGCTCCAAGCGCTCCTTAAAGTCTTGCCACAGCCCGTCTATTTCACGCTCGATGAGAATCGTGGGCATCTCCACAGTGGCTTGATCAACTACCCTTTCGAGGACAGCTTCCTCAAGGCGGCGTTCGGCCTCATATTCCGCGCGACGTTGGAGCGATCTGCGGACATCCTCCTTAAGCGCTTCTAAACTCTCATATTCTCCGATGGACTTGGCGAATCCATCATTTAGCTCGGGCAGGTGTTTTTCCTTGATCTCGTGAACAGTGACCTGAAAGACAGCCTCCCGAGCGGCCAGGTCAGCCCTGGGCAAGTCTGGGGGGAGGGTGAGTCTGAACTGTTTCATCTCACCCCGCTTCATGCCTACCAGCGCTTCAGCAAAACCTGGAAGGGGGCGGGATGGCTCAGGCTGTACAACATGTTCTACATCCTTGTCATCAAGGAAGACCTCCCCTCTTTCGGTTTCCAGAAGGGGCTCGCCGCTATCAGCATAGAGCAAAGTCGCCCCAGAGATCCGTCCCAACGCGGTGATATTAAGGCGATCTCCTGTGGCTACGGGACGTTGCACTGGTAGCCATTCGCTGTGCTCCTCACGCACCTGAGCTAGAGCGGATTCAACCTGTTGAGCGCTCACCTCGACCCTTTCACGAGATAGGCGGATTTGGTGGTAGTCGCCGAGCTGGACGGTGGGTTGCACCGGCACCGTGGCCTTAAGCACGAGGGGTTCAAGCTGGACGATATCCCATTCTGGCTGGTCTATGGGTTTGATCCCACTCTCTGCCACAGCTTGCCGATAGACCTCCGGCCAGAGGAGCTCAAGTCCCTCTTGCATGAGGGTATCCTGACCAACCAGCCGCTCAACTATATAACGAGGGGCTTTCCCCTTCCGGAAACCAGGGACATTAATGCGATTAACGATACGGCGGTAAGCCTGCTCTAACGAACGGTCGACCGGCTCCCGCTCAACCTCTATATTAAGCAATACACGACTATCTTCGATCTTCTCCGCAGTTACCCGCATCTGATTGGCCAGTGATTTCATCGTCTTTTTAATCCCCTATTACCATTTTATCATCTTAAGCAAAGGGCTCCTTGCCGAGAGTTCCTCTAGTAGTCAAGTATAGCATAAAAAAGGGCTCTTGGTGAAGAGCCCTTTATTGGAGCGGAAGACGAGATTCGAACTCGCGACCCTCTCCTTGGCAAGGAGATGCTCTACCGCTGAGCCACTTCCGCATCCCTTACATCTGACTAGCGCTGATTTTGAGACTTGCCTAGTGGGGAAGGGGAGACTTGAACTCCCACGGACAAGGTCCACATGATCCTAAGTCATGCTCGTCTACCAGTTCCGACACTTCCCCACTGATTTGTATTATAAAGCGGATACGGAGCATTTGTCAATAATTTGTCGTATCGAATCGCTTCAAATTGTGTGGAGAAGAGCGTTGAGTATCCCCCCATCCGCCTTCGGCGGATTCAAGGTAGTCTTTCCTGCGGAAGGAGGGCACATCCGAGAGACCCTTACCAAGCTGTGCCCCCTTGGAACCCCCATTGATCGAAGACGCCAGCTTATCTCACTCCAAATATGCTTATCAAGAGGATAAGGAAGACGAAGGTGGTGATCAGTACATAGAGATAGTCACGTTCCGCTAAGAAGAGGAAGATAGAGGCTCCGACGCGGGCGACCGGTGTAGCAATGAGCAATATTACTCCAAGTTGGATTACGGCAAAGGGTTTCAGGTCCGCAACGCCTTGTACGATGGCCGGGATGGTTGTGGGGAACCCTCCAAGCCTGCTCCGGTAAGCGATCAACTCTTGGAGGTGGAAATGACTACCATAGCCCGATTGCCCTGTGACCAGAAAGAGAAGCGCCCCAATCGATAACACGGCGGCGCTCAGGGTAACACCACCGCGCAGTAACCAGCTGACAAGGTCCTCCATCCCTAGTCCCCCCATTTTTCTTGTCTCGACTAGTTTATCCATGCACGCCTCCTATCCTCTCAGCCCCAATCCACGCAGCAGCATCTCTAGGGCAACAATCAGCAGAACTGGAACGAACACCATACGGATGGCGGCATTACTGACCCGTACCAGGATACGTGTGCCCAGGCCCGCTCCCAGCAACACGCCCAGGGCCACTGGTACAGCGATGAAGGGATTCACATCCCCGCGGGATAGGTAGACCCCCGCGCTGGCCGCTGCTGTGACCCCAATCATAAAGTTGCTAGTTGTGGTCGACACCTTCATCGGTAAGCGCATGGCGTTATCCATGGCCAACACCTTAAAGGTGCCACTGCCGATGCCTAACAGCCCCGAGATTACCCCAGCCAGGCTCATCATCGCAAACCCCCAGGGGACATGCGTAACTTGATAGTCGATCGTCCTCCCCAGGACGGCATCGTGATACTCACCAGACAGCCGCAATTTACTGGCCCACCAATCATTACGAACGCCGCTGGGCAGCTCCTCCGCAAGCCGACGCACCAGGGGAAGGACGGAAATGCCGAGCACAAGCCCAAAGACGATAAACAGCACATCAGTGTGGACAAGCCCAGCCACAATGGCCCCGGCGATGGCCCCCGATGTCGTAGCTATCTCCAGAAACATTCCGACGCGTAGATTAGTGATGCGATCTTTAACATAGGCCGCCGCCGCTCCGCTGGAGGTGGCGATGACCGAGACGATGCTAGCGCCAATAGCATATCTGATGTCCACTCCGAAGCCTATCGTCAACAGAGGCACGATAAGCACGCCACCACCTAGCCCAACAAGGGCGCCGATGGTCCCAGCCATTACAGAACCAAAAAACATAACTACAAGGAAGATAAAAGCATGCATAACACTGTCCTTCTCACGGAAATAGAATGGAACACCTTAAGAGGTGTCATCAAGATGGGGCAGTATAATGATAGGGGTCCCCACTTTGTCTACCGTGATTATACCCTAAGATGCAACCGAGGTAAAGGCAACGACGGTCTCCATTTTTGACACCCCTATCCCTAATAGAGTAATATGATTAGCCAATGAGTCCACATAGTCTCACCCAGAGCTCTTCCATGGAGTAATTTATGTTAAGTACCAAGGAGCAGGCAGCTGCTTTATCGATCATATCCAATACCATTCTCATCCTTCTGAAGCTCAGCGTGGGTCTGGCTATCGGCTCTGTAAGTGTCATCTCGGAGGCGATTCACTCCGGGATCGACCTTCTGGCCGCCGTGATCGCCCTCTTTTCTGTACATATAGCGGACAGGCCAGCTGATGTTTCTCACCCTTATGGACATGGCAAGGTGGAGAATGTATCCGGCACGATTGAGGCGGGGCTGATCTTTCTAGCCGCAATCTTCATCATCTATGAGTCTGTCCGTAGGATCACTCACGGCCTCGAGATTGAATCGGTGAACCTTGGTCTGGCCGTGATGCTGGTCTCCATTATAGTTAATCTCCTGGTCTCACGCCATCTAAGGAGGGTGGCTATGGCCACCGATTCGTTGGCCCTGGAAGCCGATGCCTGGCACTTGAGGACCGACATTTATACCGCCCTGGGAGTACTATTGGGTTTATTCGTCGTCGGTATCAGCGGATGGAAAATTTTGGATCCACTCATCGCTATCGCCGTGGCCCTCTTTATCACCAAAGCGGCCATTCAGATCACGAAAAAGTCCTTCGTAGACCTGTTAGACGCCCGCTTACCTGGCGCTGAACAGGAGCGCATTGCGGCCATCATCAACGATCATTACCGTAGATTTGTAGAGTTTCATGATTTGCGCACGAGGAAGGCCGGCTCCATACACTATGTCGATCTGCATCTGGTGGTCAACCCCTCATTGAGCGTGGAACAAGCTCACGAGTTATGCGATCACCTGGAGCAAGACCTTGAGGCTGCTATCCCTAATTGCAGCGTAACTATTCACGTCGAGCCATCTGCAGCGGACTGAAATAAGCCTTTGAACATAATGAGCCAGAGCGACTCAGATGCAGCCAACATATTGGACCGGAATAGCCCGCTGGGAAAGATAAGTTATCAGCGTATATTGCCACATATGACTCAAATACAAATGCCGAGAATCCGCCGACTGACCAAACATATAACTGTCGTAGCCATCCTGGCCATCATCGCCGCCACCGTGGCCGTTCTCGTCAGCGGTATAGCCATAGATGATTCCTTCGTAACCTACCGTTACGCGCGTAATCTGGCCCAAGGATACGGCTTCGTCTACAACCGAGGCGAGCCGGTGTTGAGTACGACCGCCCCCTTCTACGCCCTTCTCTTGGCTCTTCTGAGCCATGTTAGCGATGCTCTTCCTCGGATCGGCTACTCCCTTAGCCTGGTCAGTCTATTCGCCGCCGCCCTGTTAATCTATCTGATTTGTGCTCGGTTCGAGCGGCCACTGGCTGGGGCTGTGGCCGCCATACTACTTATTCCCACCCCCCTGGCCCTGGCCGCCATCGGTTTGGAGACGTGGTTCTATCTAACCTTAATATTATTAGGCTTCTACTTGTATTTCACTGAGCATATTAATCTTGCTTCCCTCGCCCTGGCCTTGGCCATCGTTACCCGTGCCGATGCCCTGATCCCGACAGCCGTAATCCTTACCCACTATATTCTGACCAAGCGTAGCCTGCCATGGCCACCAATAGCTCTGGGCACAGCCCTCACTGTTTCCTTCTTCGCTTATCTCACCCTCATCTTCGGTTCACCCGTTCCCCTGACCCTAACCGCTAAGATGGCTCAACTGCAAGTCGGCTGGCCTGACTATGTACAAGGATTGGCCCATTGGGTCCAACGTTACTTTCAACAAAGCCCATTGTACGCCCTCATACTGTTATTGGCCATATTGGGACTGACTTCTCTTCCCAAGCAAGGGGGGTGGCTCTCCTTGTTGCTTGGCTGGGCAGTGCTGCACGCTCTGGCTTATCAGCTCTTATCCGTTGCCAGTTACGATTGGTATTACACCCCACTCCTCCCAGCCGCAGCCACCCTTGCCGGGCTCGGCCTGGACCAGGCGATACGGATCGGTGATGCTTCTTGGCCACAGCTCCAACGTGGTCTACCCATCACCAAAACGACATTGGCTGGCTTATTCGTGCTGCCTCTTATCTACGTTCAGTTTGCAAGCCTGATGGCCTTACACAACAGCCTACCCGATCCCAAGGCGAAGATATATCGGGAAGTTGGGCTTTGGTTAAGGCAGAATACTCCCAAGGAAGCCACGATAGGTGTTATGGAGGTGGGCATCATGGGCTATTACGCTGAAAGGCGCATGATTGATTTCCTCGGACTCCTGAGACCGGGGACAACCGCTGCCCTAAAACGCAACGATATTTTCTGGACCATAGCCCACTACGAACCAGATTATCTGGTCCTAACGGGCCTCAACCCCTTATGGGGCCATTCTTTGAAAAACGACGAATGGTTCGAGGCGACCTATCTTCCCATACAACAGTTCGTTAAAAAGGGATATGATGGGAACCCCATAACCGTCTACCGGCGGCTGAGCCAACCCCGGGGAGTTATGGAGGAGAGCGAGACAGCACTAGACTTCGCCCACAAGCTCAAACTGGTCGCTTATGCCATCGACCACCCAAGGGCCGAGCCGGGAGAATTCCTGACCGTTCGTTTAGATTGGCAGAAGATAGGTAGAGTGGATAAGAATTATGCCGTCTTCGTTCATCTGGTCAATCCCAGGGGTCGCCTGCTGAGCCAACAAGATATCAGGACGACCACAAGCCTATGGCCGGAGGATAAGCCCGTGTCATATTATCACCACCTGAAGATCCCCAAAGTTCCCCCAGCCAGCTCTTATCGCCTCGTAGTCGGCGTTTACGATCCAGCAACGCTGGAGAGACTGCCCATTTTAGATGCAGCCGGTGTGGCTTCGGGCACCAGTGCTACCTTGCAGACGATCACCATTGGGGACATCGAACATCTAGCCGATAAAATCCAGCATCACCTTGAAGCCAATTTTGGTGACCAGATCGACCTTCTTGGCTACGACCTTGACCGCCCAGTGGTCTCTCCCGGGGAGAAGATGCGATTGACCATTTACTGGCAAGCTCACCAACCTTTGAAGAAAAACTACAAGGTGTTCGCTCATCTCTTAGATGATACTGGGCATATCGTCGCCCAACACGATAGCGAGCCACAGAATAATGACTACCCAACATCCTTATGGAAGGTGGGTGAGTTGGTTCCAGATAGACACGAGATCGCCATAGGGCCAACTCTACCGCCAGGATATTATGTCCTGGAGTTTGGACTCTATCTACCAGCCAGCGTTGAGCGCTTACCGGTGACCAAGAGGTACGGGCAAGAAGCAACGGACAGCCGCGTCCTTATTGAAGGGATCAGGATCACCGCAAAATAGAGAGCCCTAGTAGGGGCGAGGTGACCTCGCCCCTACTTTCGCAAAGCGGGAGAGGGGAATTAAGGGGGTGAGGGTGCCCCGGAGTAAAAAGCGCAGGGCCGCCTTGAACCCCCTGCGGGGGTTTGGGGGGAGACATTCAATACCCTCTCTCTATCTTGACAAGGTGTATTAAGTCCCTTACGTTATATTATGGATCAATAGTTACCAAACGATGCGAGTCTCGGCGGAGGAAAGAATGGAAGAGCACATAGAATCCCAAGAGGCTGTACCCGAGGAGCAAGAGAAGGCCGAAACAATTGTAACCCCAGAGCAGGACGAGTTAGAAACGCTACGCGCAGAGCTAGAGGAGGCGAACCGTAAAGGAGAGGAATATCTCAAACTCTTGCAGCGGGTACAAGCTGATTTTATCAACTATAAACGACGGGTAGAGCAGGAGAAAGAGGAAGGGCTAAAATTCACCAAGGCAAATATCATCCTGAAGATTTTGCCTGTTCTTGATGACTTTGATCGCGCCCTGGAAGCCACGCCTGAAAACCGGTTTAATAGTAACTGGTTACAGGGCATAGAGCTCATTGAGCGCAAACTACAAAATATATTGGAAAACGAAGGGGTCACCAAGATAGAGGCGATGGGGAAGGACTTTTATCCTTGGGAACACGAGGCTGTGGTTTACGAGGAAAGCGACGAATATGAGGATGGACAGGTCATCGCGGTACTGCAGGAAGGCTACAAACTTTACGATAGAGTCATCCGGCCTGCTCAAGTGAAGGTAGCTAAGCGGAAAAAGGAGTAAGTTATTGATGATTAAGATAGGGGACCTAAAGGAGCTGCTCAAGATGCGCAGCGCTGACCAGCCGGTACTAAGCGTCTACTTAGACGTCGCTCGAGCTATTAACGAACGAAGGGCTTACCGCCTGGTCTTCAAGGATTTGCTGAAGTCATTAAGGAAAAACATTAAAGATCGAAAACTAAGAAAAGCTCTGCGGGAGGAAGCGGCACGGGTCAACTCTTTTCTTGACCTGGAGTATACTCAGCAGGGCCAGGGTTTAGCCATCTTCTCCTGTTCACCTAAGGATTTTTGGCGAGTCTATCACCTGCCTGTCTCCATACCAAACGACGTCCACTTCACGCTACAGCCATATGTTAGCCCACTCGTTGAACTCATTGACGAGTATGAACGTTATGGCGTAGTGCTGGTGGATAAGGAAAAGGCCAGACTGTTCGTCATCTATCTTGGCCAGATCGAGGAGCAAGAAGAGGTCTTTGATCTCGTCCCTGGCAAGCATAAGCAGGGCGGCTGGTCACAAGCTAATTACCAACGCCATCACGAGGCCCACGTGCATTGGCACTTGAAGCACGTTGCTCAGGCGCTGGTGGAGTACTATAAAGGCAAGCCCTTTGACCGCCTGATCATCGGCGCAGCCAACGAGGTGGCCTCCGAATTACCCCACCTGCTTCCTAAAGAGCTGGCTGACCGTATCAGTGGCATCTTTGCCGTTCCTATTACAGCCAGTGCCACCGATATCCTTCAGGAAACCCTGGCCATAGAGCAGGAAATCGAACGACAGCAGGAAGAAAGGCTGGTCGAGAATCTCATTACTTGCGCCAGTAAAGTTGGGCCGGGTGCATTAGGTCTCGATGACACCCTCTTCCTCCTTCAGGAAGGGCGGGTGCGTCAGCTGCTGATCGCCGACGGTTATATAGCCTCCGGCTATGAATGTCTTCGTTGCGGCAATCTTATAGCCCAGACGGTGTCCCGCTGTCCGCTATGTCGAGGGAAGATCGAGAGGACGGATGGCCTGATCGAGAAGGCGGTAGAGATGGCCCTAGCTAAAGATAGCGAGGTAGAGATAGTTAAGGGCAAGGCCAAGGATAGGCTACTGACCCATGGGGGCATTGGAGCATTGCTCCGTTTCTAAGACTGATCCCAACTTATCTAAGCCATAATCCACCCCAAGGTCGCTGGGGTTCCGACAAACTATTACGAGGGGGTGAGGCTCGAAGAGATAGTTTACCCTGATCTGGAATCCCCAAAAGTACACCTTGTGTTAAAGGAGGGAATATGAAAGGTCGCTACCTCATACTCTTGCTTGTTCTGGGTCTAACCATCACCATCATTGCTCCAGCCACCCTTAAGGCCATGCCCAGTGATCAACCCAAGATACCTCACTCGCTGGAGGGACGTGCTGATTGCCTCGCTTGTCACCAAACGGGGGTAGGTGGTGCACCGAAGATACCAGCTGATCACGCCAGCCGCACCAATGCTATGTGTACGGAGTGTCACCAGGTCGCCTTAGCCGCGACCCCAACAGCGGTCCCAGCCACCCCAACCAAGCCGGCGGTTACACCTACGCCTGTTCCACCGGCAGCCACGCCAACACCGCTGCCACCTACACCAACTAAGCCGGCCGCCACGCCCACGCCGACCCTACTCCCAGCCACTCCAACACCAACCGTTCCCGCGGTGAAGCCAACACCGACAGTTGCCCCAACGCCAACGCCGACTCCACCATCACCTCAGCCAGGTATACCGACAATGACCATGTTGGCTATAGCTGTCGTTCTCCTAATCGTCATTGGGGCCGGAATATGGTACTTTAGGCGTCACTCCTGATGGTGCTAACGCCTTGAGATAGAGAATTTGGCATCTGTTCATCTGCCGGTTAGGAATTAAGTGGGGCAGCCCGTAGGCTGCCCCACTTTTATCTTTCAATATTATTTTCAAGAGCGAAACTGAGACCGTCGAACAATGGGGGGTTCCCAGGGGGTGCAGCCCCTTTAGCAGGGGTCTCTCGGATGTGCCCTTCTTCCGCAGAAAGGACTACCTTGAACCCCCTGCGGGGGTTTGGGGGAGATATTCAACGCTCTCAAACGAAGATCGGCTTCTCCTTCCCAGAAATCCTTAAACCCGCGTCCCCGCTTCAGATTTATCTTCCAGAATCTTCTTGAGTGCTTCGATCTCTCGCCGCAGGTCCCGCTCCCGCCAGGCAAGACTCAGCATATAGGTGAAGATAGCCAACCAGATTATGGTGTATGCCGCAAACAGATAAGACAAATCTTGCATCTTACTTTCCCACCCCACAAATATCCGAGACGAATGGAGATTTAGCGCGAAGAAGGGCCTGCGGCCGGCTCATACTTGGAGGGACACTTCGCTAAGATCGTATTCGCCTCGAAGGTTCCACTGGCCGTATATTTACCCTCCAGAACGACGTCAGCCCCATCGGTAAAGGCATCGGGCGGTACCCCTTTATAGACTACAGGTACTTGTTCTCCACCCTCAGCTACCCGAAACTTCACCATAAGATTCTTGGCGTCTCGCTCGATCGTACCATCCACCACCCTACCCAGCAATCTTACCGGCTCACCGTAGATGGAGTGTCCCTTGCTCTTCAGTTCACTAACCGTAATATAGTATGCTGTGCCACCACGCATCGCGGTGAAGATGAGATAGGCGATGGCCAGGGCGATGATCAATCCACCGATGAGGAACTTCCTATTCTTGTTCACAACTCATCTCCATAATATGCTATCTGGACTCGGTCCTAGAGCCCATCTGACCAGGTTGGTCTGTTATGTCCAGATTTTAATCTGGATAAAGACAAAAGGCAAGTAAGCCGACTAATTTCAGAGCGCCAGTTCGGTCCTCAGTCGCTGTTCTCCCCGTAGGAACACTATGGTCACCCGACTCCCCGGCATCAGACTGGCCAGGGCCTTCTCCAAATCCAGGGCATTACCGATAGGACGCAAATTCACTTCCGTGATGATATCACCAGCTTGGATGCCAGCCCGCTGGGCCGGGGAGTGGGGAGATACCTTACCTACAAAGGCTCCCAATATAGGCACGGCTCCATGCTTTAGGGCGATTCGGCTGGCATCGGCTATACTTAGCCCAAAAGAAACGCGACCGGCTTTCTTGTCCTCCAGGAGCCTCTCCAGCCTGGGCCTATCGAAGCCAACGACAACTTGATCGTCGATAGTGATTACTGGAACACCTTGTTGGCCCGATTTCCGCACCATCTCTACAGCTGCGGCTGGATCATTGGCCACATTATATTCTTTGAATGGGATACCACGACGGGAAAGAAACTCTTTCACCTGCTGACAGTATGGTCAGGTGGGGGTGGAATAGACGATGACGTTCACCTCTTCACCTCGCAAGGTACCGCGCTTGATCGGTCCGCTTCGCTACTGATCTCCTCATGGGTAATATTTTAGCACATTCTCTTTGGATGTCCCTGCTACTCCTGCCAGGCGACGTAAAATGGCCAGATTCTCCCGATCAATATCGAGATGAGCGAACCCAGGAACCTCAATAATAAAGGGGAGGTGTTGTACAGCTGGATGGTTCAGTAGATGGGAGAATGCCTCCTCCCCAATATAACCAGCCCCAATCTCGGCGTGCCTATCAATGGCTGAGCCCAAAGGGGTTTTAGAATCATTGGCGTGAACGAGGGCTAATCTAGCCAGGCCAATGTGGCTATCAAAGGCGTCTAGCGCCCGTTGCAGACCATCCTCAGTAGTCCAGTCATAGCCCGACTGAAAGATATGGGCCGTATCCAGACAAACCTGCAAGCGCGGATGATTCCCTGAATTCTTGATCAGCCTGCCGATTTGCTCAAAGCGACTGCCGAGGCTATCCCCCATGCCAGCACTGGTCTCCAAAAGCAAGGGAACTTCGGATACGCTCCCCTGTAACATACGTTCGAGCGCCAGAGAGGCTCTCCTCTCTCCCCAGGCGGCGCCGCTGCCACCGTGGCTACCTAAATGAGTAACCACCCCATCGGCCCCCAATACCTCTGCCCACTCCAGGTAGGACAGGACCGATTGCACTGATTTCTCATGGGTCATAGAGACAGGAGAGCAGAGATTAACCAAGTAGATGGTGTGGACGAAGAGTGGCTCGATGCCCAAGGCCAGGCGCTTGTGCTTGAAAGAGGCGAGAGCAGCCACTTCGTGGCTGGGAGGCGACCATTGCTGTGGCGGGCTCAGGAATATTTGCATACAGTCGGCACCGATGGTCTGCGCTCGCTCCACGGCCATATCAATCCTGCCATTTATCGAGACGTGTGCCCCAAACTTCATAATCTAATAATACACCAACCCCGTCAGAATTGCGCTGCGTGACAAAGAGGTTATCCTGCTTTCGAGCCTCCTTCCGTGGAGGAATGTACCACTAGAGCTCACTTTTCAGGCATGAACAGTTCACTTCCAGCATTAACGGTTCACCTTTCAGTCGTAGATAACATCAGGGAGCCAGCCAGGCATTGACTTGAGCGCTTCTGCATGCTATGCTGCTACGCAGCAAGCGTCCTACCGTGTGATCAGAGGTAACCCTGGCTGCACTGGGCTTGTGGTTGAGGGTCTAGACGCTGCAAACTTCGAGGAGGTTGGTCTATGCAACAGACTGCCTTCCAGCTTCGTGTCGCTCGTGTCCTCATCGTTGTTGCATTCCTGTCGGCAACGCTTCTCCTCCTCCAACAGGGAGGGATATCCTCAGTTCGTGCAGATGCGCCCTTTTCCACGAACATCCAGATAAACAATGACCCGGCGAACACCAGCTCGCAGGAGACGCCAAGCATCGCCGTAGATAAATGGGGGACTGTGCACGCTATTTGGGCTGACGACCGCGACGGCGACTGGAATATCTACTACAGCCAGCGAAGCTGGGACACAGGTACGTGGTCTCCAAGCGTGAAGGCGAATGACGATACGACCACAAACATACAGGATTCACCATCCATAGCCGTCGACAAGTGGGGCAACGTCTATGCGGTCTGGCGAGACCTTCGAGACGATCCCAGCAACAGTGTCCATTCCGGCAATGCCAACATCTATTTTTCGCGACTGGTCACTGGAACACTTAGCTGGGGTAGTAACATCAAGCTCAGCGACGACATGAACAATACCGGCCAGCACGGGCCGGTGATTGCCGTCGATTCAAGTGGGAACGCCCACGTCGCCTGGTGGGATCGCCGCAATTCGCCACCTAATACGCAATGGATGTTTTCGGATATCTACTATACCAAGCTCGCCTTTGGAAGCAGCACCCCTGGCCCAAACCAAAGGATAAATGATGACCCCGCTGGTTCTACCGGCCATTTGTGGCCCCAGATTGCGCTAGATACTCAGGACACGGTGCACCTCGTCTGGACCGACTATCGAGGGGGAGCGGGGAGGCCGTATTACTCGAAGCTTCCTGCCGGTTCGTCTACTTGGACGTCGAATCAAAGGATAGTCGACGACTTTCCCTACACCAACGCCATCGCAGTGGATGGCGATGGTAACATGCAGGTGTTGTACCAGGACATAAACTTTGACGTATTTAACGTCAGGTGGGACACCCTTGTGGGAAGCTGGGGTGCCCCGGTCAAGGTGAACGATCAGCCTAAGTCGTCAGGCTCTTCAGGAACTCTGGTGTTTACGATTTCAGTGAAAACCGACTCCTCGGGCAAGGTGTATGCGGCTTGGACCGACTACCGCACTGCGGGTCCGGGTGGCACTTACTGCGGCAATATCTACTTCTCAACGTTAGAGAAGGGCGCGGGCTCGTGGGCAGCGAACGTGCGCGTTAACGACGGGTCAAGCACTTTGTATCACAGGAGTCCTAGCCTCGCCCTGGACGATGCTGGTCACGTCTACGTCGCGTGGCAAGACTACCGCAATGGGACAAGGCCTGACATCTTCTTCGCCGCTGCCGCCGCGCTGCCCTACTGGCCGACAAACAATTACCACGTTTATTTGCCAGCTATTCTCAGATAGCGGCTCTAGCAGCGCTCGCACTGCACGTCAGCTGCATTCTGAAATCGTGACCAAGCACATCTACGCCCTGGACAACCCTGTGGCCTTGAAGCGCAACGGCGTGGTACACTACATCGTGACCGATCATCTGGGGAGAGCGGCAATGAGAATCAGCCTGCGTCCTCGAAAGGTGGACGAACCGTCTTGAACACCTTCAGCAAATGGAAGACGGTTCCGGTCGACCTTGTTGGACAATTACAACGAACCTGTGTAATATAGCAGGGGGGTGATAAAGATGTACGACAGGGTAGAAGAGGCCCTTAACCAAATCAGACCAGCCTTACAGGCCGACGGCGGTGACGTCGAGCTGGTTGAAGTTGCTGATGGGATTGTAAAAGTGCGCTTGACCGGGGCATGTGGCGGTTGTCCCATGTCCCAGCTGACCCTACAATATGGCCTTGAGCGATTCCTGAAGGAGCACGTACCAGAGGTCAAACAGGTATTAGCCATTTGATGTCTTCTTCAGGATATCCAATCCGGACCGTCTGCCTGGTTATATTCCTGTCTTAAATCATCAGTAGCACTATTAAAGATAAGGAGAGGATAAAACGTGGGTAGTGAAAGAAGCGGGATTCCCCCAGGACAGGCGATAACGGAGAAGTTTCCGGTACTGCACTATGGCCCTATCCCCTCTTTCAACGAGGAGGAATGGGACTTACGTGTCTTTGGCCTGGTCGAAGAACCGCTACGACTCTCATACAAAGAGTTTAGGGAGCTGCCCGCGGTAACGGTTGTCTCCGATATCCACTGTGTGACGGGTTGGAGCAGGCTCGCCAACGTCTGGGAAGGTGTACTGTTTTCCGAGCTACTCCAGCATATTCGACTCAAGTCTGAAGCGAAGTACGTTATGGTCCACTGCGATGGTGGATATACGACAAATCTACCGTTAGAGGTTATGTTGGACGATGATGTCCTTTTCGCCTATCGCCACAATGGAGCGGATCTTACCCCGGAGCATGGTCGGCCCCTACGCCTGGTAGTCCCTAAGAGATACTTCTGGAAAAGTGCTAAATGGGTGCGGGCCCTGGAGTTTATGCCTGAGGACCAGTTGGGCTTCTGGGAGCAACGAGGCTATCACAACAATGCTGACCCCTGGAAAGAGGAGAGATACTCCAACCAAACGAGGGAAGATAGACCAGTGGGTGGAGAGCCAAGGGACAGTCCCTAAAAGACAAACTTCAGACAGGGGAGGAAGATAAGCATGCCAACTATAATTGAGGTGGCTACGCTTTCTGACGAAGCGCGGAAGGGCGATATTTTCGGCATAGTAAAGCTATACAACATAAATAACCCGACCAAACCAGAAGCCTCAGCGGACCGCATCCTGTCTATCACCTACCCCTCGCACCCTCTCTCCCAAGCGCTAAAGGCGGTAGCCGAAAGACTCTCAGGCAAAAGAGCTCAGGGCGCCTTCATCTTCGCTGGGGGCTACGGCACAGGCAAGTCGCATTGTCTGCTCACCCTATTCCACATGTTTTCCTCTCCCAATGTGGCCAAGGCCTGGCAAAACAGGTGGTCCATCAAGGTCCAACTGCCACAGGTTGTGCCGGTCGTATTGCAGTTAATGGAGGGCGAAGAGGGGAATCCAGAGTTCTTATGGGAGCCAGTATTCAAGAGGCTGGGGAAGAACTCTATGCTTGGCCAGATTCGTGACTATCCCACAATCACCCAGTTCAAAGAGGCTATTGGCAAAGAACCCACCGTTATCATCCTGGATGAGCTGGAATCCTGGTATGAAGCCATCGCTGACCCGGTGAGGAAGACCAGGAATCTCAACTTTCTCCAAGTCCTCTCAGAGGTAAGCTCAGATAGCGATTGCCGGTTGGTTGTCTTGGCTTCGCTATATGGCAGAAACGAAGAAATCTTGGGAAGACTGGGCAGGGAGCAGGTCTTTATCCAAGACTTGGGAGCTTCGGAGGACAAGGCCGAGGTAATTCGGTTCAGACTCCTTCAAAGCATTGATCAGGCCAAGGCCAAGCGAGTGGTCGAGTCCTACGTCCAACGCTATACAGACCTCAAAAGATCTCTGGGGACTATGGTTGAGCCTATTGACGAATATCGTTCCCGGATGCTCAATTATTATCCACTGCACCCTGAGCTCCTGGAGGTGCTCTTCCAAAGCTTTAGCGCTTCCCGAAACTACCAAAACACCCGGGGCATCCTTTACCTTCTGTCCAGCGTCCTCCGAGACCGAGCCTCGGAGAGGGACTTGCTGCTTTCCTCGGACATAAACCCGGAGAATGAAGAGGTGCAAGACGACCTCTTTAAGCTGGAGCCTCGTTTGGTGGAGCGGTGCCTCGAAGACATCCGGCGGACCAAAGACGAAAATCTGGCCAGAGGCATTCTGTCCACAATCCTCCTTCGTTCCTTTGTTGCGGGCCAGCCTGGCGCTAATGAGGGACAAATAGTTCTGGGGAACCTTGCCCCGGGCAGGGACATCAACGAGATTCATAGGGTGCTGGCCAAGCTGGAGCGCAGCGCCTGGTTCCTGCATCGTTCAAACGGGCGGTATCTGATTAAGGCTGAGGAGAACCTGCCCGTTAGTATCAACGCCCGGGCTGAGCGGCAGCTTGCCGAATACCCCAAACCCGCTCAGGACAAGGTGGCTGAGGTCATCGAAAGCTTCCTCAAGGGCATGGAGGTCAGCATCTACCCGTTAGATGCGGAAATCCCTGATACGCGGCAACTTAGGGTGGTGGTGTCAACAAAATTCCTGGAGAGCGACGAAATAAGGGACAAAGTCTTCCACGGCAGGGAATGGAGAAATATGGTTATCCTGGTTCGCCCCAAAACCGGCAGGGACCTGGCCCAAAGTGAGGAGCTGCTGATCAGGGCGCAGCGACTCCTGGTCTGCAAGGCTATGGAGCAAGAGGTATCCGACGACAAGAAGAAGGTGCTCTTTGAGTATCAGCAGCAGCAAGAGGATGAACTGCGAGAGCGGGTGCAGCGAGCCTACGGGGAGTGGATGAAGGCCAGTGGTAAAGGAGCCCAGGTCTATTTTCGCCCAGTGGCCTGTGAGCTTAGCACTGAGGACATCGTAGAAAAAGTCAGGGGCGCCGCCAGCACTGAGGTGGTAGACGAGGCCATAATAGCGGAGTTGGACGAAGCTCGGGAGCAGGGTAGAAGATTCGATGAACTGAAGAGCATGTTCATGAAGCAGGCAGGCAGACCTCTCCTACTGGATGCCGCAACCTTACCCTCTCGCGTGCGTAGCCTCTGTGCCAGCGGTGAGATAGTGCTGGAGCTGGAGAAGCGCCTTTACGACAAAAACAATCCCGCTCGTGAGGTCTTGGACGAGATGCGACTGTACCTACCGCAATACGGGCCTTCGGCCCCCACGGGGGTTGTCATTGCGCCTGAGAAGGAGGCAGAGAAGGTAGCCCGTGGGGAGAAACTGGCGTACCAAGTGGGGGTTGGGGTCGAGGGCACAGCGGTGAAAGAGAAGGAGACCGTCGTTGAGGTGGAGAGGGTGCCGCTGACCAGCCAAGAGCACACCACTCCCTTCAAGATGATCACCGAACTGGAAGGACGCCTCTCCTCGGACGACAAGGTGGCCTCGGTGACCATCGTACTCCGGGGTGCAGCAATGGAGGAGGCAGACAACCTGGAACAGCTCCTTGCCGACTTCAAGAGCAAGGAGGGCGTGACTCAGGTCGAACTATCGGTCAAGCTCTGGATGCCGCGGGCAATGGCCAAGGATGAGCTTATGAAGCTCCTCGGCAAGCTACCAGTCCCTACAGAGGGCACCATAAGGGCTACCCTGGAGGTCGAGAAGCATGAACCTGAGTAGCCTGGCCACACATCTTCTCGCCCCGGATGATCCCGTCCAGCTATTGTTCCAGGCTCTGAACGAGGTATGGGCGCCTCAAGGCTCGGCTGACCTGGACCCCTTCTATGCCCAGCAGGAGCGGGAGACCAACCATCTGGAGGAGTTCATACGGGACACCTATTTTGAGCTCTACGATGTGCTGTTGGAGCGGGCGAGATCCCAGAACAGGGCAGCCGAGTTCAGTTCTCTGGATGCTTCCATCGTTGTCCTGGATGGCCTCTCTATCAGGGAGGCGAACTGGCTGATGCCCCGGCTCAGGGAAAGGGGCTATGAGATTGCAGATTACTCCTATGCCTTCTCAGGAATGCCCTCCACGACGCAGACCTTCTTCAGGGATGTCTTTGGCGTTTCAGGGGCAGCGGCTATGCCCAAGAAGTGGCAGGGATTCAACTTCCGCTCCATCAGGTCGGGCGATGTTCCCGCCTTCATGGATGGGCCGAAGGCTCTGGTGTGGCTTTCCTTCCCCGACGAGCTGATGCACCCCATGAGGGGCAAGGGTGTAACTCCTTCCTTCGCCTTACAGCGAACCGAGGAAGCCCTTCTGAAGATTCTCAATCTCCTGGAAACCCCAGAGGTGGTGCTTACCTCGGACCACGGCTACATATATGCTCAGTCGGCGGCGCTCTTCTGGCACGCCCCCATCTCCAACCGCAAGGTGCTTCTCAAGCTCTTCGGTGCCCAGCGGGGGCTTCCGGCCGACAGCGCCAAAGCCCAGGAGTTTGAGGGGCTGCGTGCCCTGCCCAAGGATCAGACCTATGTCCTGTTTGACGATAAGGGCTGCTACGTCCGAGGGCGCTATTACTGGAGTGCACCGGGCAAGCAGTCGGATGTAGCTCATGGTGGCATCTCCTTAATGGAGTGCTTGGTGCCGGTAGTCAAGGTGAGAAGGGGGTGATGAATCATGGCTAAGGCCGGTGGTTACAAAGGTAAGCTACTGGAACAGGTGAAGTCGCTCTCCGAGGAAAGGGTCAAGGCGCTGGCCGACTTCGCCGCCTATCTCAAGGAAAGGGAGGAGTGGGAGGCAACGGCGGAAATTCTGGGGAACGAGGAGCTGGCCCAGCAGGTGAAGACGTCTCGGAAAGCCTGGGCTGAGAGCAGGAAGGGGGAATTTGTCTCTCTGGAGGAGCTAAAGGCGAAGCTGAATGTATGAGCTGGTCTTCAGCAGGGAAGCGGTAAAGAGCCTGGAAAGGGCTACTCCGCAGATGAGGCGGCGCATCATCAGGGCACTGGAGCGGACGAGAGCCGATCCCCTGAAGGGAAGGAGGCTCCGGGGCGAGCTGGAGGGGCTGTTTAGCCTGCGCATCGGCGGGCTGCGTGCCGTCTACGAGGTGGACGCCGAGGCAAGAGCAATGATAGTCCATGCCATCGGCCCCTGGGGCGACATCTACAAGAAGTGAGAGATAGCTTATGCGCTATATAGAGCGTGACCTGCCCATAGAAGGTCTTAACGCCATAGCTGAGAAGGAAGGCAACGCCAAGAAGCCCATCTACCAGATTCACAAATGGTGGGCCAGGCGACTGGGCAGCGTCTTTCGCATGCTCATCCTGGCCACCTTCACCGAGTGGGACGATACCCTTTCTCCCGAGGAGAACCAGCGTCGCCTCTGGAACCGCTTCTACTCCAGGAACGAGCTCAAGAACAAAGAGGGCAAGCCACCCATCATCCTGGACCCCTTTATGGGCGGCGGCACCACGGTGGTGGAGGCGTTGCGCCTGGGCTGCAAGGTCATCGGCATTGACCTCAACCCGGTGGCCTGGTTCGTCACCAAGAAGGAGATAGACCCAGTAGACTTCAACGCCCTAGACGCCGCCTTCAAGCACCTCGAGAGCTCTGTTGCGCCCCGCATCAAGCACTACTACCGCACCACCTGCCCCAGGGGACATGAGGCGGACATCATGTATGTCTTCTGGGTGAAGAAGGTGCCCTGCCTGGCCTGTGGCGAGGAGGTGAGGCTCTTTCCCTCCTTCCGCATCGCTACCAGGAACGACCAGCACACCGTCTTCTGCCCTCAGTGCTATCACATCAAGGGCGATGTCTCCTCCCTGGATAGCCAGGTGGAGTGCCCTGAGTGCGGCACGGAATACATACCCGAGGAAGGCTACTCAGGGGGCGGCAAATACACCTGCCCCGCCTGTGGGCAGAAGGAGACCATCCTCAAAGCTGTCCAGAGGCGGGAGGGGCCGCCCGAGGCCGAGATGTTTGCCCTGGAGTACTACTGCAAGGTCTGCGGACGGGGCTACAAGGGGGTCACCGGCAGCGACCGGGCCCTCTACGAGGAGGCCAGGGCTGAGTTTCAGCGGCTTAGAGACAGGCTGCCTTTCCCCAGGCAAGCTGTTCCAGAAGGGCTGAAGACGAGAGAGCTCCTTAATCATGGCTACAAATACTTCTACCAGATGTTCAACGAGCGCCAGCTCCTGTGCCTGTCGCTGCTGCTGGAGGAGATTTTGAAGATTGAGGACGAGAATACCAGGGAGTATATGCTGCTAACTCTTTCTGACTGTACCAACTTCAATAATATGTTCTGCCGATACGATGGAACGAAACAGCATAGCACAGATCTTTTTTCTCGGCACGCCTACTGGCCTACTAGTCAGCCTGTAGAAAACAATGTTTGGGGAACCAAACTAGGGCGGAACACGTTTGTCAAGACGTATGAAAAACTACTGCAAGCCAAAGAGTATGCCATCAAGCCATACGAATTGGAATCGCTTTACAATCCGGCGAGGAAAGTTATCGGTGACTCGGCGCTGTCAGTAGTAAGTGATGAGCAATTCGATGGCTCTAATACTGTGCTAAAGGCCGAGACTTCTGAGGATATGTCGTTTATCAGGCAGAAGGTGGATGCTGTCATCACAGACCCACCTTACTGCGATAATGTGATGTATTCGGAACTGGCTGACTTCTTCTATGTCTGGCTCAGGCCTGCTCTTAAAGATCGCTATCAGTGTTTCGAGACGGAGATTTCACCGAGGGCCAGGGAGATAGTAAAGAACCCCGCCCGCCACGACACCAGCAAGAAGCCCGGGCAGGCGGATAAGGATGCCGAGGAGTTCTTCTTCCAGGGCCTGACTCGGGTCTTTAGGGAATCACATCGGGTACTACGCGATGATGGGCCTTTTGTCTTCACCTTCCACCACAAGGAGCCCTGGGCCTGGAAAGCGGTGCTACACAGTATCGTGGAGGCAGGTTTCTATGTTACAGTTGTGTACCCTGTTCATGCCGAGATGAAGACCTCTACCCATCTTCTGGAAACAGGCGGCATCGCCTATGACATTCCCTTTGTCTGCCGCAAGCGGCTGGAGGAGCCCAGGAGAGTTGCCTGGGAGAGCCTCAAGGATGAAATATACGCCAGGGTGGAGGAGACAGTTGCCTCCATCCGCCGCTCGGGGCGGCGCATCAGCGACTCTGACCTCTTCGTCATCGCCATGGGGCGCTGCCTGGAGGTCTATTCCAAACACTGGCCCAATGTGATGCAGGGTGGCCAGCCCGTGGATGTGGATACGGCCGTGGACGAAATTGAGGCCATGGTGGACTCCTTCATCAAGTCCCACGAGCTTAAGCTGCTACCGGCTGGCCTGGATGAGATCACCCAACTTTACCTCCTCTACGTCGCCGGGGAGAGAGGTCTGACCTGGGACGACCTGCGCAAGCGCTTTACCACCGGCGGCGGCTTCAGCCTGGAGGAGTTCAACCGCCGCCAGTATCTCGAGGAGCGCAAGGGACGGACCTTGGTGCCAATGGCACCCTCAAAGCGCCTGGAGTTCATTGAGAAGGAGATAGAGCGGGGACGGCCCTTACCCCTTATTGATGTTGTCCACTACCTGTATTCAGTTCTGGAGAGCGGGCTGGATATTCGCCCTGAGCTGGAGCGCTGGCGGCGAGATGGTCTGGTGCAGGTGCTGGATTTGCTCTACAAGAAGACCGGAGTGAGGGTCTACGACCGACTGCGGGAGCACGCCGAGGCGGTGGGCGCCGGACAGCGGAGGCTGATGTAGAGGCAGGTCATGGAAGGATTGAAGGCGGGCTACAACCTGGTGGAAAGGGCGCTCATCGGTCAGCGCTACGAGGATGCTTCCGAAGTGATGAGCATCGTTCAATTCCTTCGGCATCTGGAGAGTGGGGAGAACCTGCCCAGGCGGTTCAAGGTCACCGGGCTGGACCGGCTAATGGCCGCAATAGACGACTCTGGGACGATCCGTAGCATTCTCTACGAGGCTGGTGAGAAGCTGTTACGTCGTAGCCCGGTCGTCCTCTTCCCTGTGGATAAGCTAACGATGGATGCTGAGCCTAAAATGTACTGGCGCAACCAGGAGATTCGCCTGCGGCCCCTCTTCGGCAACCGCCTTGAGCCGCAGGGCGTGGGCTATTTCTACAGTCCGTTTAATATACCATGATTGGAATAGAAAAGATGAATCATTCGAACTCTTATGCCCCTAAGTTGCCAAAATGCGCTTTATATAGCCCGCAAGCTCTGACTGTTTTTGGGGGTCCAGGAGATGGAGTTCCCCTACCCTGAAGAGATCTGAAGGCTTTTTGGGTAGTATCTCAACCACCTCTTCCACTTTTCCTGCTGAAACGCTAAGCAATCCGATGCCGAGTTTTTCCAGAATCCTAAACCTTTGGCATTGTTCTTCCGGGTAAGCCAAGTATACGAACGAAGCAGTGGTTTTCAGGAGCATGCATTTTCCTATAGCTCCGAGAACCTTATCCGCGTCCGTCTCGACTTCCACAACGGCAACGTCAGAGTCTTTGATCCCAATGAGATCCGGAACGATGTACGGCTTTGTAGGAAGTAAGTCCTTTACAGGTATTACTATCCCTATTGACTTATCACCTGTAATCAAAGCCTTGAATCCCTTGGACTCAAGCCATTTCTTAATAGGCTCAAAGAGTTCTGCTTGATCCTTCATGCTTTCCTCTGGCATCGCCAGGCAACCGAAGGGGGCTTCTATAGCTAGATTTTACCTTGGTAGTAAGGTGAGAACGCCTTACTCAACGGAGATAATGTAACTATAGAAAGGCTGACCGCCCTCGACTAACTCCACCCGCTGCTGGGGATATTCTGCTCGGACAAGCGAGGCCACCCCCTCAGCTTGTGCCTCGCCCACCGTCTCCCCATAATAGATGGTGATGAGCTCTGCCTCCGCAGCCCACATCTTCCGCAGCGCTCCTTCGACGACACCCAGCTCATCCCCGCCCGCAACAGCCAGCTCCCCATCGACCAGAGCGATAGGTTGCCCCTCCTCAACCTGTAGATCCTTATATCTCGTCGAGCGCACTGCCCTAGTTATCTCGGCAGTCTTGATGCTTCGGGCTGCCTTCTCCATCATCTCCGCATTAACGGCCAGATCGGCGTCGAGATTAAAGGCGAGCAGAGCAGCGATCCCCTGGGCGAGATTTGTGGTCGGGACAATAGCTAACGTTTTCGAGGTATGAGCCTGAGCCTGCTGGGCAGTAGGAAGTATGTTACTGTTGTTGGGCAAGATGATCGCCTGTGCGGTCGGTAATCCTTCAATCGCCTGAAGCAACTCCTCCGTACTCGGATTCATCGTTTGCCCACCGGGTATTACGGCTGTTGCTCCCAAGCTTTGAAACACCTCCATCATCCCTGTACCAGCGGCCACAGCAACGATAGCGATGCCACTAATCTGCTCCACAGTAACCTTAGGACTGATCGGAGTTACACGTTTGATTAAGAGCTCACGATGCTGCTCCTGCATATTGTCGACCTTGATCTGATGAAGCGTGCCGAGAGCAACCGCATAATCAATAACAAGCCCAGGACGAAAGGTGTGAATATGCACCCTAACCGTATTGTCATCACCGACCACCAGGGCCGAATCACCGAATGAGACAATGTCTGAGCGGATCTTCTCAATATCTAGATCCTTGCCGCACAAGACGAACTCCGTGCAGTAGCCGTAGGGCTCCCCGCTTCCATCAGATGGGGCTACCTCAGCCCCACCGATTGTCATTCCAACGACCGCCCTGGATACAGCGGTCGGCTCGGTGCGTTCGCCACGGAGATGCCGCAAAATGCCCTCCAAGATGATAAATAATCCTTCTCCCCCAGCATCGACCACGCCGGCCTCTCGTAATACAGAGAGGAGGGTTGGTGTCCTGGCTACCGAAACCTTGGCGGCACGTACAGCCGCTTCCAGAACGTACAAAAGGTCTCTGTTTTCTTTAGTCGCAGCCATGGCTGCCTCAGCTATATCCTTACTCACCGTCAACATGGTCCCTTCGACAGGCTTGATGACCCCTTTATAGGCCATAGCCGAGGCCATGGAGAAGCCGCTGGCCAGATCTGCACCATCGATGGCCTCCCTCTTCTCCCAAGCCTTGGCCAAACCCCGCAAAAACTGGGAGAGGATAACTCCGGAGTTGCCTCGAGCACCCATAAGGGCACCGTAGGATACGGCTTGAATGATGGCCCCAATGGAATTATCCGTGGAAACATCAATCCTTCTCAGGGCCGCTTGCATCGTCAAGAGCATATTTGTTCCCGTGTCACCGTCGGGAACGGGGAACACGTTCAGCAGGTTTACTTCCTCTGCTTTTTGTTCCAACCAGGTCGTGGCCGCAGCCAGGCTTTCTTTTAATGTCTGTCCATCACACGCCGTCATCCGCCATAAAGCTAAGTCGTTCCCCAATACCTCTCCAAACACCCCTTCGCCAGTCGCTTTCTATCACCAGAACAGAGAGTTTTTGCTCCCTAGTCTTGACTAACCCTTAACCCTCGCACATTTACGTTCACTCGCACCACCGGCAACCCCAAGGACTTTTCAACGATGAATTTCACATTGCTGGCAATATTATGGGCCACTTCCGAGATGCGTGTGCCGTATTCGATTATTACGTAAAGATCGATGACGATCTGTTGATTCACAAATTTAACCTCGACGCCGCGGCGATAGTTCTCTATGCGCAAGATCCTGGCTAGCCTATCCTTTAGGCCATGGGAGGCCATGCCAACCACACCATAACACTCTATTACTGCACGTGCGGCGATATTAGAGATAGCGCGAGCGGAGACTTCAACCCTACCTATCTGCCTATTTTCTTCCATCGGCAACTCACTCTTGGCCTTCTTTCCATAAAATCGTTTCAAACCGACAAGAATCCAGTTCATACCTTTCATTTTTCAGCCACCTTATTGAGCTCCTCCAGTAGCCGCTGGAGGTCAATCCGATGCATGCGGGCCCCACTCTCGATCGTCTCTTCGAAGGCCCCCATACAAACGAGACAACCCATACCATGCATCATAAACACAGACCTAGCTTCTGGATAGCAACGGATAACCTCGCTGATGACCGATTCCTTAGTGATCACGCCCATCGCCATTCCTCTCCTACAACTTTACGACCCTTGCTAATCCCTACGCTCTTATGCTATCATTAGCCCACTTACATCATACCGAAAACAACCGACCTCGTCAAAGGAGAGAATGCGAGTGGCTAAGTGTGAAATCTGTGGGAAGGGAACCACCTTTGGTCGTCATATCCGTCATAAGGCATCCGGACGATGGGCCAGACGAGCTCCAAAAACAAGCAGAACCTTCAAGGCCAATATCCAGAAAGCCCTGTTACAGATCGATGGCGAAACAAGAAGGATGCATGTCTGTACACGCTGCTTGCGAACACAGCGGAAAGCAGCGCGCTGAGAGAACTACCACTCACCGGTAAGAAAGTTTCTGCTTGACGGCGCTTTTTAGGCGACCCGTCAATGTTCTTGTTCTCCACCAGCATATCAGGAGGAGGATACCAGGGCTAAGGAAGGGTAGACTGTAGATCAGCGCGGCGAGAATCTTATTACGCCAGGCCACTGTATAGACGAAGGTGCCCAGCGCAATGGCGCCAACCACCGTCACCATCCCGCCAATCCCCTCCCAGCGCCAGGCAGTGAGGACACCCAGTACCGCCAGACCCAGGAGGAGCAGTAGCACTCCCGGTGTCGCACCTTCGGTGGTGTCCTCGCCGATGGCGAAAACTAAGAAGAAGCCCCCGCCAGCAGCCCTAGCCCTCGCCCGCTCCAACGCAGCCAGCTTGTTACACGGTCTTTGGTATGCTGGATGCCTATCACGATTTACACCCTATCCCTCTTAAACCTTCACGTAATTCCTCAATGGCATAAATAATGCCACGCTTGTGATGGAAAATGGCCGATCCGGCCACTAAAACATTGGCTCCTGCCGCCGCAACCCTAGGTGCTGTCTCCTTGTTTATGCCCCCATCAACAGCGATCTCCACGCTCAGACCTCTCTCAGAGATCAGCGTGTGCAACCTCTCTATCTTCAGGATGGAGCTGGGGATAAAAGATTGTCCCCCAAAACCAGGGTTTACGCTCATCAGAAGAACGAGGTCCACATGTTCTATTATCTCGCTTAGATGGTCGACCGGTGTCGCTGGATTCAGGGAGACGCCAGGCTTGGCTCCTAACGATCTGATCATCTGGACAACGCGGTGAAGATGAGGACAGGCCTCGTAATGGACGGTCAACATCGCTGCTCCGGCCGCAACGAAGCTCTCCAGGAAACGCTCTGGCGCGGTTATCATAAGGTGCACATCAAGGGGTACCTTAACCAGGGAACGGATACTCTTGAGCACCGACGGCCCGATCGTAATGTTAGGCACGAATACGCCATCCATCACGTCGACATGGATACGATCTATACCGGCTTTCTGCACCTCCTCAACCTGCTCGCCTAGGCGGCTGAAGTCAGCCGAGAGAATTGATGGGGCAATCTTATACAAGGTTATTCTCCTTCGTATGCTACAGTAGGGTGAGCCCATGCTCAAAGGGTTGACGCAAAAGGAAGCGTCCCATTCCTGGCTCGCCCAGAAAGTGGCCATCGCGGACGATGACCCGTCCACGGGAGAGGGTCACAGACGGATAACCCCTGACGGTCAGATGGGCATAAGGGTTATGGTCTACCCTCTGATGTAGACTCTCCGCCGTAAGTCGTACCTCCCTATGCGGATCAAAGATCACTAAATCAGCATCGCTCCCAGGCATGATCGTGCCTTTCTGGGGAAAAAGGCCGAAGATTTTGGCCGGGTTTGTCGAGGTAACGGCTGCCAGCCTATTGAGGGAGAGGTGGCCGGTTCTAACCCCAAAGGTATATAGCAAGGGCAATCTGGTCTCGATGCCCGGCAATCCACCGGGTATCTGGGTGAAATTCTCCGCCTGGTCCTTTTGCCCGCGCAGCCACCAGGAACAATGGTCAGTGGAGACCACTTGCAGATTGCCCCTGGCCAGGCCTGGCCAAAGGTGCTCCTGATGTGAAGGGTCCCGCAAAGGGGGAGAGCAAACGTAGCGCTCTGGCTCCGGTTCGTCAAAGCAAGCACTGGAAAGGAGCAGGTACTGGGGACAGGTTTCGGCAAAAACCATTAATCCATTATGCTGCGCCGCAGTGATTTTGGCTAACGTTTCAGAGCAAGACACGTGGGCGATGTAGACTGGGCAACCCACCAGTTCACCAGCCAGGATGATGCGGCCAGCGGCCTCAGCCTCGCCCTCTGGCGGTCTGCTGAGCGGATGATAAGCGGTGGCCGTCTTGCCCTTACTTAATAGACGGCGCACCTTCTGCCTGATATACCAGGCATTCTCTGTATGCACCATCGGTATACCGCCAGACTCAGCCAGCTGGTTTAAGACGCTCAGCAAGTCATCCTGTTGCAACATGATCTCTTCGTAGGCCATGTAGAGCTTGAAGCTGGGATAACCAGACTTTACTAATTCGTTGATCTCCGCCAATACCCGCTCATTGACCTCGATGATTTCCAGATGAAGAGCATAATCGATCACGGTCTTCGAATCGGCGACAGCCCGACGTGTCGCGATGGCCTGAGAGAGCGGCTTGCCTCTTTCCTGCGTGGCGAAGTCGATGATACAGGTCGTTCCACCGTGGGCCGCAGCGACGGTGCCGCTGAAAAAGTCATCACTGGTGACCAGAGCACCACTAGGCATCTCCAGATGGACGTGGACATCTATAGCCCCAGGAAAAACATACTTCCCAGTGGCATCGATGATCTCATCTGCCCCTTCCAGTCCAGTACCTATTTGGACGATCTTACCGGCCTCGATAGCGATATCACCTGTATAACATTCGCTGGCTGTGACTATAAGTCCATTCCTAATAAGCGTATCCAAAGACTCCTCCCACTTTTATCGCTCTCAATGATTGGTCATGGGCAGGTCATTAGGCCGGTGTCCCTACCCTCTTCCTCTCGGCCGGTATTGTACAGCCTCGGCAAGGTGAGCTGCGGAGATGGTCTCTGCCCCGGCCAGGTCTGCGATCGTTCGGGCCAGCTTCAACACCCGATGATAACCCCGCGCTGATAGATGCAACTGGTTCATGGCCGCCCGCAGTATCCCTTGGGCGCCTGCTTCCATCCGACAGAGCTCCCGTACCTCCCCCGGCCCCATCTCGGCATTGCAGGTAAGCCTGGTGTCCTTGAACCGCCATCGCTGAATCTCTCGGGCTGCTTCCACCCTTTCCCTCACCCGCTCCGAAGGCTCCCCCAAACGCTCATCGGCCAGTTTTTCGTATTCGACGCGGGGCACTTCCACATGGATGTCAATGCGATCCAGCAAGGGACCGGAGATACGCCGCTGATAGCGGCTGACGGTCGCCTCGCTACAGGTACACTCCTTGACCGGATCACCATAATAGCCACATGGGCAGGGATTCATCGCGGCCACAAGCATAAATTTAGTCGGGAAGCTGACCGTCCCCTGCGCTCGACTAATGGTCACCACCCCATCTTCCAGAGGCTGGCGCAACACCTCCAATACGTGCTGCCCAAACTCGGGCAACTCGTCCAGGAAGAGAACCCCACGATGGGCTAGACTGATCTCCCCCGGCCTTGGCCAACGCCCGCCCCCCACTAACCCAGCATGACTGATCGTATGATGAGGAGCACGGAAGGGGCGTTGCCTAATAAGGGGCGTGTCTGCCGGTAATAAACCAGCCACACTGTATATTTTTGTTACCTCAAGAGACTCTCTGATATCCATCCTGGGCAGGATAGAGGGCAAGGCCCGCGCCAGAAGCGTCTTTCCTGCACCCGGAGGGCCGCTCATCATAACATTGTGTCCACCCGCCGCCGCCACCTCCAGGGCCCGCTTCGCATGCTCCTGCCCTTTAATGTGCGTAAGATCGCCGGCGACGATATCACTCCATTCCAGTAGATGATCATCAGGCTCATAGGCGGGGATGACTCTCTCATTGCGCAGGTGATCGACCAGCTCAGCTAGGGTCTGTACGGGGATGATCCGAATACCATCTACTAAAGAGGACTCTTTGGCGTTAATCGCCGGGACGAAGACCTGGGTGACGTCTCGCTCCTGGGCAAAGGAAACCATCGGTAAGATGCCAGTGGTATGACGTAAGGTACCATCTAACGAGAGTTCACCCAAGAAGAGCTGCCCAGTGGCTTCGAGAGGGACCTGTTCAGAGGCTAATAAAATACCGATCGCTATCGGTAGATCGTAAGCTGGACCCTCTTTTTTCAGATCGGCGGGGGCTAAGTTCACCGTGATGCGTTTGAGAGGAAAAAGACAGCCTGAATTTTTGATCGCTGCCCGCACACGCTCCTTTGCTTCCTGAACAGCTGTGTCCGGCAGCCCTACTATTGTAAATGCCGGCAGTCCTTGCGCGATATCTACCTCAACCTCAACGATGGCACCCTCCAGGCCAACCACAGCACAAGTCAGGGCTCTGGCGAGCACAGCCGGCTAACCTCCCACAAACTGGATATATAGTTTTGAGAGGAGAGAAGAACAAGTTATCTCAGCGGAGCCGATCACTCTGAAGAGCATCCTAACGTCGCTGTTGCCCCCGGGGCCGTCTCTCAATGAAGCGCTCCTCCACCTCCCCAGACCTAGTCCAAATGTTCTTCCAGTAGGGGCGTGAGTACTCGCTTCCCTCCAGATGGAAACCTGGTAATTCCTGAAAGATATTATTCCAAGCGGTGAGGTCTGATCTGATCTTGACCGTCACCGCCGGAGGCCAAAATAGATGAAGCAACTCTCGGACAAGACGCTTAATTATGACCGGATGAGGCTCATCACCCACCGAACCAGCATCCTTGATGGCCACCGTACCATCCACCCGCGTACGCCACTCCAGGAAGCCATTGACCTTGCACCCTCGTTCTTTAGGATCATAGCGCTCCAATACCAGCATCTCTCTGCGAAGGACAGCACCTTCGTAGTGTTTCCGCAGCACCTTGCCCTCTGGGCTGGCCAAGGTACAGTGTATCTCTTTCTTGATGTCCTCGATATCTTCTAATGTCGCCAATCTGATACGGTAGGTAGCCTCTTCCATTTTTCCCTTCGATTTCTGCTACTAGGTGCCCGTCCATCGCTGCCCTCATTCTAGCACGCCCAGACATGGTGTCAAGGTAGCCGCCAGTCTGAAAGATGATTGATGGAGAAAGAATAGGTCTTTCAGGGAACATGCCACCAGAGTCGAACGTTGAAAACCCATCCTTACCGTCTCGTGCGCATCCCTGGGGCGCTATCCAGGGGCCTCTTCGCCATTCTCCTCCAATGAGATGACTCCAGACCTAGATAGAGCCTCAATAAAACAGGCTTATCCTGTACTTGTCTGCGCATTAACCGCCAGAACCCCTCACCGTGCGAATGATACACAGCCGCTGCTGGCTCGTAGACGATGGCATAGCCCAGATCCTGAACCTGCTTAGCCCAAACAAAATCCTCGCCACCACTCAAACTCTCATCAAAAGGAATAAATTCCCAAATCTGCCGTCTGATAGCACCATTAGCGTTCGAGAATCTGAAATCTCGCGTTTGTCGCCTTCTCTGTCCGTCTATGGTGCCACCCCAATGCATCCCCCACACCTCCAGCTTGGTGGCGTTGGCCCGTGGCACGTGACGGCCATAGACGCCCGCTACCGTCAGATCAGCGAAGGCAGCCAGTAAATGTCTCAACCACTGTCCATCGGTCGGTAAGGCATGCGCACTGAGACTAACGATGAAGTCGCCCGTTGAGTTCCTGATGCCAATATTCAGCGCTCGGCCATAAGTAAAAATCGTTTCTCTAATACGAATGATCTTGACTGGGTAGCTGCTGGCGATCTCCAAGGTCTTATCTCTGGATCCAGAATCTACAATAATGACTTCGAAATCCTGTTCGTCCTGCTCAAAAATAGCGCCTAGAGTTTGGCCGATATAAGATTCTTCATTTTTGGATCTGATTACGATAGATGTTTTCGGCACAAAAAACCCTCCTCCTGCATTGAGACACGCTGAAATATGGCTGATGAGTTAGAGACTAACGAAAGAAAGGCGGCACGCCCGCCGCTCTTATATATCAGACCAGCGAAGCCGCTTATCTTGTGTTGATACCGCGATCATGACTACTGAGAGCTACGGGAGGCTATGCCTCCTGTTGCATATCTCCCGATGAGCTCTAGTGCACGTTGCACTATTCCGGACTCATTGGCATAAGTTAATTGCTGCAGAGCATCTTGTGCAGAGAACCATTCGACGAGATCATACTCAGGGTCATGTCTGGAAATATCGCCACCGGTCACTTCCATTAGAAAGAAATAAACCGTCTTGTGAAAACGATGCCCTTTCAGGACAAACCAGTATTCAATCTCCCCAATAGGTTCAAGAAGACGAACAACCAGACCAGTCTCTTCGGATACTTCTCGCAGAGCCGTCTCCTCCAAGCTCTCACCTTGCCGAGGTGTTCCTTTCGGCAAACCCCATGTTCTCGGCTCATTCCGTCCCACTAGAACTATCTGTATCTCTCCGTCTTGACGAAAGGCAACTCCTCCAGCGGAAACGGCTCTTACTGTTTTCAATTTGCTCACTACCGACCCCTAACCAAGGCAGTTATTTAACCATACCTGAGTTGGGCATACTGCGCGTCCAACGCCAACAGCCCGATGATGGTCTTGCCATCATAAATACAGCCATCGCGCAACAGTTCGAGGGCCCTTTTCAGCGGCAATTTGGCCAGTTCGACGCGCTCATCTTCTTCCAAAACGGGCTTGCCGAGCCTAAGGTCCTTAGCCAAATAGATATGGAGATACTCGCTACAAAAACCAGGCGTGGGATAGAAGTCAAGAAGACGCTCGATTCTACCGGCTTGATACCCCGTTTCCTCCTGCAACTCACGCCGCACACACTGCTCGATATCTTCATCCTCCTCCAATGTGCCGGCCGGTATCTCTAACAACACCCGACCTACTGGATGACGATATTGCCTGACCAGTAGGATGTTTTCATCCGCATCCAAGGCCACGATGCCTACGGAACCGCGATGCTCAACAACCTCGCGCTTAGCGGTGTGTCCACTGGGCAAGCGAACCGTGTCTACACGCAGATTCAAAATGCGCCCACTGTAGATCCGTTCACTGCCAATAACCAATTCCTTACCAGCCTGCTCATCCATAGGAGCACGGTCAGGAGTTCGTGAGCTCATATACCAAAGGCACCTCATCACAGTTCGGAAACTTGGGACAGCGAAAACATTCTCCCCACATCTTGCGGGGCAGAGCAGCGAGGTCGATCCGTTTAAAACCCAACTTCTCAAAGAATTCAGGCTTCAAGGTCAGAGTCGATACAGTCTTGAAGCCCATCTCCCGTGCTTCACATAGGCATGCCTGGACAAGGTCGGCCCCAACCCCCTCTCCCTGATAATCCTGGTGCACAGCCAAAGCCCTGATCTCAACAAGATCCTCCCAAATTATATGCAAAGAACAGCAGGCCAGGATCTGGCCATCATGGATGGCCACCATAAAATCTCTCAAGTTTTCGTAGATCTCGGCCAGGGAGCGGTGAAGCATCTGTCCTTGATCAGCAAAGTAATTCACTAACTCGTGGATGCTCCTTACATCCTCGATCTTCGCCTTCCGTAGCTCCATGACACACCCCATCACGCTGTAACCTTCACCTGCTCCGCCTGTTTCCAACGCCGTGCTTCCTCCAAAAGATCCGTAGCGCTGCGCCGAGCTGACTCGCTACCCTTCGTCGCTCCAAGCATAGTGGCCATCTCCTCGATGCGCTCCTCCTCAGAGAGCAAACATACCTGCGCTACCGCTCGGTCGGCCACGATCTCTTTGCTGACATTATAATGGGCATCCCCAAAGCAGGCAATCTGGGGGAGATGCGTAATACAGATTACCTGGCGATAGCGACCGAGATTCGCCAGCTTTTGGCCGATTATACGCCCGCTCCGTCCTCCAATACCTATGTCAATCTCATCGAAGACGAGCGTAGGCACACTGTCAACAGAGGCCAAGATCGTCTTTAGGGCCAGCATGACCCGTGCTGTTTCTCCACCTGAAGCAATTTTAATCAAAGGTTTTAACGGCTCGCCAGGGTTCGGCGCGATCAAGAATTCGACTCGATCAATCCCCGTGGCCATAAAGGCGTAGGTCGGACTGCCCTCAACGGAGATACCATCAGCGGCAGGCACCTGCTCGATAGAAACAGCAAAACGCGCCCTGCTCATATTCAGGTCAGCCAATTCTTGCTCTACAAGCGGCGCGAGGCGGGAGGCCGCCTCCCGACGGGCGAGGGACAACCGCCAGGATAGCTCTCCAATCTTTTGCAACAGCTCCCTTTCCTGTTCTCTCAGCTGAGCGAGGCGCTCCTCCCTCCCTGAAATACCCTCCAATTCTGCGGCGGCGCGCTCCGCAAACTGTAGTATCTCTTCAACAGAATTACCATATTTACGTTTAAGGTTGTAGATAAGATTTAAGCGTTCCTCCACAATGTCCAGGCGGCTGCGATCGTACCCAAGGCTGTCCCGATAAGTTCGTAATGTCCTGGCCAGGTCCTGTACCTGCCAGGTCAAATCTTCCAGTGTCTGCCGCTGTGTGCTGAGCTGCGGATCGATGTTACTTATCTCAGATACCTTAGCTGCCGCCGTTCCCAGCAAGTCGATCACCGATCTCTGTTGCTCTTCTCCCTCGTAAAGCATGCCGTAAGCTGAATCGGCCGCCAATATCAGACGCTCGGCATTACTCAATATCGTTTGCTCCCTTTTTAGTTCTTCCTCCTCACCCGGCTGCAACTGCGCTGCCCTTATCTCAGCGATCTGAAACTGCAATAGATCGATCCGTCTGGCCAGCTCGCGCTCATCTCCAACCAGCGCCTGTATCCCCTGTCTTGTTTGCCGCAGGGCAGCTACCTTATTGGACAAATCTCTTCTCAGATCAGTTAAGCCAGCATACTTATCAAGCAGCTCCAGGTGATAAGGCACCCGTAGAAGAGAGAGATGCTCGCTCTGAGTGTTGATATCAACTAGCCAACGCCCCACCTCTTGCAAGACACCAATCGACACAGGTCGGCCATTTATACGCGCCACACTGCGCCCGATGCACGCTATTTCGCGGGTCAAGATCAACACGTCATCTCCCTCGCCACCCAGACCGAGATCCCGTAGCAAGGACCCTACAGTCAGACAGACTTCTCCCTCCGGCAGATCGAAAATGCCCTCGATCCGGGCCTGCTCCGCTCCACTCCGCACAAACTCGGTACCCCATCTTCCACCTAATAGAGCGCTAATGGCGTCAACCACGATCGATTTTCCCGCACCAGTCTCCCCGCTAAAAGAGTTTAAACCCGCCGCGAAGGATAGGGAGAGATGATCAATGATGGCAAAGTTCTTAATATCTAATTCAATTAACAACCTAGCTGTTCCTTCCAGGACGATAGTGAAATCGCCTGCGACCTGCTTCTTTACCGTAGCTTCTCAGCTATGGCTTGATAGAAGTAGTCAGGCGGCTTCCTGCGCGCGAAGCGGCTCACCACAGGGGCCACCGTCACCTCAACCTTATCACCGTTTCGCAGAGGCACATCGATTTGACCATCGACACTCATCGCCGCCTCATAGCTGGTGAAGACTTGCAATCCAATTCTCACTTCCGCCGGCAAAACAAGAGGCACACTCCAGGTGAGATGGGGACAGATCGGGATTAACACCAGATTCTTCGACTCCGGATGCAGGATGGGACCACCCGCTGCTAGCGAGTAGGCTGTTGTCCCGGTGGGCGTAGACACAATTACCCCATCGGCTTTATAAGTGGTCCAAAGCTCATCGTTGATCGTAGTACGCACCCGTACTACTCGCCAGGCTCCTATACGTCCGACGGCGATGTCATTCAAGGCCAAATACGATTCTTCAGGTGCAGAAACAGCAGTGGATGGCTCAGCTGCATCGGCGCAGCGGCTTACTTTCGCCTGGAGCATGAGGCGCTCCTCTAGCCAATAATCCCCTTTCAAGAAGAGAGGCACCTTCCCCATAGTCTCTTCAACCGTCAATTCGGATAGCAAACCCAATTGCCCACAATTGATCCCCAGAATGGATACCCCATAAGGGGCTACCCACTTGGCTATCCGAACGATCGTGCCATCACCTCCCAGAACCACGGCTAAGTCGAGCCCACCAGCCTGACTTCGGATGGTCACCTCGTCCTCGGCTGTTCCGAGCCACGCTTGCGAGACCACACCGACGATAGATTGGTACAAATCTCTAGCTAGGCCAACAGCCACAGCCAGCTGCCGATTGTAGATTACAGCGACGCTCTGCACAGAACGTCCCTCCGGATTATAGGTCGGAATGGCCCATCGCCTCCTTTATTGCCCTCTCTATCGCTTGATCAATACTCACACCCTTGTCACCCTTGGCCAGACAGATCAGAAATTCTCGATTGCCAGCCGGGCCTCTCAAGGGCGAGGGAATCAAACCGCGCACCGATAGACCCTGGTCCTTGGCCCAGGTGCAGATCTTTTCCAGGACAGCCCGTAATATGGCTGGATCTTTGACTACACCACCTTTGCCTACCTGTTCCCGGCCGGCCTCAAATTGAGGCTTGATCAGGGCAATTATCCAGGCATCTGGCTTGGTTAACTTTAAGACCTGGGGCAGAACTAAAATAAGCGAAATGAAAGAGACGTCCACTACTGCCGCATCTATCGGTTCAGGGAACGAATCTAGATAGCGGATATTGGTGCGCTCAAGAGGAACGACGCGGGGATCACTGCGCAGATTCCAATCCAGTTGCCCATATCCCACATCAACGGCATATACCCGTTGGGCACCGTTACACAGAAGACAATCAGTGAATCCACCCGTGGAGGCACCAACATCGAGCATAACCAGTCCGCGCACATCCAGACTGAACCGCTCCAGGGCTGCGGCCAATTTGAGTCCGCCCCTACTGACGTAGGGTAACCGTTTCTTAACGAATATTGGGCTCTCCTCGCTCACCAGAAAGCCCGCTTTATTGACAACACGCCCCTCAACAAGCACGTCCCCGGCCATGATGAGGGCACGGGCCTTTTCCCGGCTCTCAGCCAGCCCTCTTTCGACGAGGAGTACATCCAGTCGCCGCTTGCTCATGTTTGGACAGGATTCCCTCCGTTAGGATAGACTTGGCAAGATCAAAAGTCAAGCTTGATTACAGACCATATAAATGATATAATATAAATATACAGAAAATATACTTATGGGGGGTGAGATGGCGCACGTTCGATTGCCTGGTGAAAGTGGGACGTAGGCTTAGTTGTTAGTTGAGTGAAGGGGAGCACACGATGAATGTTAAGATGTGGAGGATCGGCCTCGCTGTAGCCGTAGCGTTTCTGATGATGTTCAGTTTAGTTGGTCTGGCCGGAGCTGACAAAGCCCCCCCAGGAACCATCCCGACACGTCATATCGTGGTGTTTCAGGATTGGGTAGTGAATGAGGCCGCTCAACAAACCATCATCGAGCGTACCGGAGGGCGTTGGGTCAAGTCGTTGCCACTGATTAATGCCGCTGTCGTGCTGGCTTATCCAGCGAACGAAAGAGCGCTCGAAACACACCCAGGAGTGCTCCGGGTAGACAAGGATACGGTCGTTTATGCCTTACCAGGGCCAGTGACAGTAACAGCTAAACCCCCTAAGCCAACCCCAACTCCCCAGCCCGCAGAGGTGCTGCCCTGGGGCGTTGACCGTATCGATGCTGACCTGGCCTGGGCTACCAGTAGAGGGGCAGGTGTAAAGGTAGCGGTTTTGGATACGGGGATCGACCTGGATCACCCTGACCTCCAGGCCAACATTAAGGGTGGAATCAATACCATCAATAGCCTGAAAAGCGCCAATGACGATAATGGACATGGCACCCACATAGCCGGGATCATAGCCGCCGTAGATAACGACATTGGCGTGATTGGTGTGGCCCCCGAGGCTCACCTTTATGCTGTAAAGGTATTGAACCGCCAGGGGTCTGGGTTCGTCTCAGACGTTATCGAAGGATTACAATGGTCTATCGACAACGGAATGCAAGTGGTCAATATGAGCTTCGGATCATCCGCCGATAACCAGTCCCTCCATGATGCCGTTATCAAGGCTTACAACGCTGGAATCGTATTGGTGGCGGCAGCTGGCAATAGTGGGCCAGCTGATAATACCGTAAATTACCCTGCCAAATACGCAGAAGTCATCGCCGTCTCCGCTACGGATAAGACAGATGCTCTGGCTAATTTCAGCAGCCGAGGACCAGAAGTAGAATTGGCCGCTCCAGGCGTGGATGTCTATTCCACCTGGAAAGGCGATGGTTATAATACCCTCTCTGGCACCTCCATGGCTACACCTCATGTGAGCGGTACAGCTGCCCTGTCCATCGCTTCCCATCCTGGTTACACCAACCTCCAAATTCGTACATTGTTGCAGAATACAGCTGATGACCTGGGTGCCGTTGGCCGGGATAACCTGTATGGCTATGGATTGGTGGACGCGGAAGAGGCTACGACCGGCGTTCAAACCCATCCGTAACAAATCGATTCTCATCGGTACGGGCAAAAAGACACCCCTCCTCTCACGAGGGGGTGTCTTTTTTTATGGGCGACTGATCTAGGATAAAACCTTGCGCGCTATCAGGAGATGTGAAAGGCCAAAGATGCGCAGGGGCGTTCTTTCCAGAAAATACATAATGCGGCGCAACGCCGCACCCAGGCGCTTATGTCCAGCCGTTACGTTATCGAAACCCGGATAAACATAGGTATGGACAACGTACTGCACCGCTAACCCAGAAAAGAGCCGCCGCAGGGTGTTATGAGTGTAGACACGGGCATGGGGACAGAATATCCGCCGCAATCGATCCGGCAAGTAGTTTACCAAGGGCACAAGCCGAAAAATGAACCGTCTGCCCCAATAAATGCCGTGAGTCTCGAAAGGATAGAGTCGATTGGGGGCATAAACGACGATGTGCCCACCAAGTTTCGTCACCCGTACGGCTTCTTTTATAGCCAGAGCATCATCCGTTACATGCTCGATTACTTCGTGGAGATAGACCACATCAAACAACTCATTCGGAAATGGCAGCGACTCGGCCGGGGCAACCGAAATATTGGGCAATGCCTGACTAGCTAAGGCCACCTTCTCTGCATCTATGTCCACCCCATACACCTCGTCGCTGAACTCACGAAACTTGCGTACATAGAGCCCCAGGCCGCAACCAACATCGAGGATTTTTTTGCCTTCCAGAGGAATGTAGGTGCGGACCAGATTCAAACGACGGTCCTGCCCAAATCGCCAAACATAACTGGGGTGTCCTAAGGTTATCCATTTTGCTTCATCGGCAGTGGACATTGCTTTATCCCAAGTCGCCCCAGGGCTTCTCGAATCGGCCCTGGCGGAAGAATAGATGCCCCTTCAGGAGAGAATACTACCAGAAGCAGCTGCAATCGTGCAAGCGAGCGGAGAACCCCTATGGACAACTCATTGTGGCCAATTTAGGGAATAAAGGTCGATTTCTCTGATAGATATCTTTATATAGGCTATATAATTGAATATAGGGGGCGATTAACTCTCCCTTTGGATTAATCGATTTCTCGATAGTGATGGTTCTTCTCACGCCTTCTGCCACATTCGCAAACAGGCCGATGCCGACGCCAGCCAGGATCATGGCTCCTAATGCCGTCGGTTCGCTGGACTGTGGAAACAGCAAAGCCTTACCATATACGTTGGCCCGTAGACTCGCCCACGCTGGATCCCTGGCAAAGGTGCCTGTTACCACTATACCCTTAGGGGATAGGCCAGCATCCAGAATAGCTTCCAATATGTGATTCAAGGAAAAAGCGATGCCCTCGAAAACTGCCTGTATCAAGTCATTACGTGTATGATTATGGTTTAAACCAAAGAAGACACCCCTGGCGTTAGCATCCCAGATTGGGCAGCGTTCTCCATTTAAATAGGGCAGGAAGACTAAGGGGTTATTAACCTGGGGATAGGCCTTGTCTGGTAAATTTAGCTCACGCCTTGACTCATCTTCATAAAGTATTTCTGTAGCCCAAGCCAAAGCCCCACCAGCATTACTAGTAGAACCACCAAGGAACCATCGTCCAGTCTCAACGTGCGGGTACACGTCTAACCTCATCTGGGGATCCAATACGATTTGATCTGTACAGATCATTATGGATCCGGTGGTACCCAGATGCTCCAGACACATACCTGGCTCTATAACGCCAGCACCTAAGGCCACAACATCATCACCGGCGCCCACTACGACAGGCACTCCCGCAGACAGGCCCAATTGGGCAGCTACGGCGCTGTTCAGTCTGCCAGCAAGGGCTGATGAAGACGATATAGGCGGCAATTTCGCTAGGGGAATTCCGATGGCCATCAATAATGGTGCAGCCCAATCGCCTCTATGTAGATCAAAGAGCAGCATGCCGGATGCGTCTATAGGATCCGTTGCAAATCGTCCGCTAAGCCGGTAGCGTATATAATCCTTGGGAGGCAAAAAGACCTGTACTCGGTCGAATAGGGAAGGATGATGCTTTTTCAGCCAAAGCAATTTGGCAATCGGAGCCGAAGGATCTAATCTCCCTCCGGTAAGATGGTAGACTTTCTCTGCCTCTAAAGAGGTTAGGATTTCGACTACTTCAACGGTACTTCGCTGGTCCCTGAGGGTTAAACAGGGGCCAAGAACCTGGTCATCCTTTCCTAAAGCAACCACACCATGCATCTGTCCAGTCACGCTTATGGCGGCCAGGTTCAGATTGGTTGACCGTTGTCGCTGGACTAACTCTTTAACCGTCTTGATAACAGCAGCCCACCATTCCTCAGGATCCTGTTCAACCCGACCCGGTCCAGGATAATAGGTTGGATAGGAATCAATGGACTGATCAGCTATTCCCCCCTCAAGGGAGAAAAGAGTAGATTTACAATTTGTTGTCCCTACATCAATAGTCAAAATATACTCATTAATCTGAGCCATAGTAGGACCCTTTCAAGGACGGAGAGTCCCAGGAGAAATGCAGCCCCTTAAATCGCTCAGCGTATCGCTTAGAGCGAGGACGCACCTCTTCAGGTTTTTTCTTTTGCATAACGACATCGGTAATCAGTTCGGCGAGATCCGGCATATCCTCCTCTTTCGCTCCACGGCGGGTAATCTCTTGCACACCTAAGCGCACCCCTTCGCTCCCTAGCTCTTCTGGCAACCCTGTAGGATTAGCGATAATGCCTGCTTCTTCCAGCAGGGATCCGACCTCCCTAGCCGTTCCAAAGGGGCTTGTCTGCAAGAGAATAGTATGTGAGGCCGTATAACCGAGCTGTGCTCCAACAACCTTAACCCCGCGCCTATGGATTTCCCTGGCCAGACTTTGGGCATTGCTAATCGTCTGAGCCGCATAGCTCTCCCCCCATGTGATCATCTCCAATAGAGCCATACCAAGGCTGGGGGAGCGAGCAATATGGTGGTTTGTAACTAAGCCGGGATAGACCATCTCGCTAACCCTCTCGATAAGTGGGGCTGAATTTGAGAGAATCATTCCCCCTTGAGGTCCGGGGAATGTTTTGTGCGTGCTACCAAAGACGATATGGGCCCCTTCTCTTAGTGGATCTTGGAACCTTTTACCAGCGATTAGTCCGAAGACGTGTGAGGCATCGTAGGCCAACACTATGTCCCCCATTTCCTGTATCACCTCAGCGATCTGCTGCACCGGATGAGGGAAAAGGAAATTACTGGAACCCAGGATGATTAACCTTGGCCTGCTTTCTCTGATAAGGGTGATGGTACGTGTGATATCGATGTTGTAAGTTGTCGGGTCAAAGGGCAAGAACTGAACGTCTAACCTAACCAGCAGACTAGTTGTCAGCTTTTCGGCTAAGCGATGGCCGCCACCTTCCCGACCCAGCTCCAGGACTGTATCACCTGGCTGTGTAAGGCCCATGATTACGGCGCTGCCCGCCACGTGACCTGACAGGGGACGCGTTTCTACACATGATGCTCCAAATAACTCCCCGGCTAGATTATTGACTAGCTGCTCTATCTCGATCAAAAATTGATTTCCAAAGTATTTTCTCGCCCTGAGGTCTCGACCAACGTAGTCCCCATAGCGCTGTGCGAGGTCAGAGTATAAGAACTGCTTAACCTCGGTACTCATGACATTTTCAGCAGCGATGAGGTTAATACAAGCCTGCCGCCAGTTTTCATGTTCCCTCACCAACTGCTCCAACGTTTCCTTTTCTCGACGTGTATTCATTCGATATAAGCCTCCTCTAGCCATCAGCCCTCCTCCCCAGTGATTACAGTTTGGTGACTGTGAATCAGGGCTCAAATGGCCTAAAATTTTTCCAACTCAAGCCCGATTGGTACGAATCTCTGTCCCTGAAAATCTACCTCGCCAAGCTTAAGGCAGTGGATAAAACAACTACATATGGAGATGCGCAACCTATTTAGCCCTCCGTAATAACGTGGGATCAAGAGCATCACGTAGCGAATCGGCCAGAAAACTTAGCCCGAGTATCAATGTTGTGATAGCTACGCCGGGAAAGATACCGTACCACGGATTGGCATTAAGGTGAATGCGTGCGTATTGCAGCATAGTACCGAGAGATGGCTCAGGTGGTTGTGCTCCCAAGCCAAGAAAGCTAAAGGCCGCTTCCAGAAGGATAGCCTGTGCTGTAGACACCGTCACTTGTACCAAAAGTGGGGGCGTAGCATTGGGAAGGATGTGCTTGAACATAATATGATTACTGCTTGCGCCGATCACTTGTGCGGCCTGCACATATAGCTTCCCTCTCTCAGCCAGTGTGCTGGCCCTGCTTACTCGAGAGAAGATGGGGATGTTGACGATGGCCACGGCCAAAGCTACATTAGAGGAGCTGGGGCCTAGAATAGCCATGATTGTAAGTCCTAGCAGGATGATCGGAAAGGCCAGTAAAAAATCCCAGAGCCGCATGATCACTGCATCGACCATACCCCCAAAGTAGCCAGAAATGAGCCCAGTTGGGACACCAACGGAAACGGCTATGACTACGGCGCTCACAGCCACACCCAGGGATATCCTGATCCCATAAATGATTCGACTGAGGATATCTCGTCCAAACTCATCAGTTCCAAGGAGGTACTTCGCTGAAGGTGACTGAAGCCGTTCAGCCATATGTAGCTCTAGCGGATTATAAGGTACCAGCAGTGGAGCAAGAATGGCCGCAGCCAACATCGACAAAATTATAACCATTCCAATCGCGCCGGTTCTCTCCTGCACAACCCGGCCCAGGGTTAAGAACCATGAGCTGTCACTAATTTGGATTCGGTGTTTGAGAAAGAATCCCCTATCAGACAGAATGGTTCTTACGGAATTCATAACTGACCTTTCTAAACCGGCGCAAGAGCACTTAATAAATGAATTAATCGACTCCGCCAACTCGGGAAGGTTGCCATAATTCTGACCGTGCCCAAAGGATGGCTAAGAATATCGATTCCATGGAACTTATCCATAGCGAATGCGGGGATCAAGAAAGGCATAGATGATATCCGTGATCAGATTGATGAAGATGAAGATAATAAGGTAGAGGAGTATAGCGCCCTGCACAACGGTATAATCTTTTTGAATGATCGAGTAGAGAATCAAATTACCTACCCCTGGCCAGTCAAACACGGCTTCCGTGACTACAGATCCGCCCAGGAGAGTGCCGAACTGAAGCCCAAAGGCTGTTACCACAGGGATAAGAGCGTTCTTCAGCACATGTCTGTAAGTGATCAAGGCCGTCGGGAGCCCTTTCGCCCTAGCCGTCCGGATGAAATCCTGGTTGACTACCTCCAGTACGCTGGATCTTACATAGCGCATTAAGACCGCGGAAAGCGCCACTCCTAAGGTGATAGCAGGCAGAGCTAAATGGCGCATAGCCTCCCAGGGATCGGACAGAAGGACAGCACGTCCTGTTGCAGGTAGCCAGTGCAATTTGATGCTGAACAACAGTATTAGAAGGACACCAAGCCAGAAGGTGGGCACAGCCAATGATATGGCCGTGAAGCTGGAGCCAAAGTAGTCGATCCAGGAGCGGTGCTTTAGAGCGCAGAGGATCCCTCCGGGGAAAGAGATGATCAATGTGACGGCGATGGCGGCGAGCGCCAGCTCGACCGTCGCTGGGGCCTTGAAAAGTATTAGGTCCAAAACAGGGAAATCGTTGATATAAGAGAGCCCTAGGTCGCCGCGGATAACGTGACTGAGCCAGATCAGATATTGCTCAGCTAAAGACTTATTTAATCCCATCTGCGTGCGCAGGGCCTCTACCCGTTCCGGCGTTGCTTCAAAGCCCAGCATAATTACGGCCGGATCCCCTGGAATGAGATGGATAATAAGGAATACGACCACAGAGGACAGGAAAAGTACCGGAACAGCTTGGAGTAGCCGCCGAATTATATAGATCGTCATCTCGGTCTAAACAACCTCAGGTAGGTCTAAAGGGTAATCGCCTAATTCTCTCACGATCTCTCGAAAGTACTCATAGTTAGCGATGGGTACATCTACTCCCACCGAATGAGAAGAGCCAATAATGTAGCCCCCGCCCCTTGCTGCATGCAGTTTGTGGATAACCTCTTTTCTGATATCCTCCCTTGAGCCCACTCTCAAAGTCCCGGTGTTATCAATATTGCCAATAAAGGACAATTTATCCCCGTACATATCTTTAAGTTCAAGCACATCCATCCCTGCTCGGACCTCTAATGGTTGAATAGCATCGACGCCCGCCTCGATTAGCATGGGGATGATCGCTCTGAAATCACCATCGGAGTGATGGACGATAAACTTGGCCCCGTTTTTCTTCAACACCTGGCACATCATTCGGAGAGAAGGGAAATATAGTTGCCGGTATAGCTCAGGGGAGAATAGCATACCATTATTGTAGGCTACATCGTCAAAGATCCAGACCCCCAATAGGTCGCCGATCATTTGCAATTGGGCAACGCCGGCCGCCGTCATAAAAGCCATTGACTTCGTAACTATCCGTTCAACGAACTCAGGTTTCTCAACCATGTCAAAGAAACTTTGCAGAGGACCGCGCATCTGCCAGTGGGTCCGGTATGGCCCCAGAATTCGCCCAAAGAAAGCGAAGCTGTCCTTTTCACGCGCCACCTGTTGAATACATGAGTGGTACCTTCTTAAATCACGGGGAGGGTCAAAATGGAAGGCTTCAAGATCCTGCTCATCTTTGATTGGGAAATCCTGCATTTGTGGTGGAGAATAACTATCGAAGAGCCTTCTTTGTACAATCCCCCAGCCATCTCGGATGATTTCAAAGGCGGAGGTCTTCTCCAATAGTACCTCACCACCGATGCGTGGGTCTATATCAGGCGAAAGAAATCTGACATCGATCTCATAGTATCGATAAATATCTATATTTGGGGAAAAGCCCTTTTCTCTTCGCCATTTTTCCTCAAACTGGGGCCAAAACCACTCCCAGGTCGGCACACGATCTGGCTCTTGGTGGCTCAAGGTCGCTGTCACTCGTTCCTTAGACGTCATTCTTCTTGTCCCTGTGGCCCATATCTTTATCATAGCATCATCACACAGGCCATTTCACTCAATGGAAGACGACCCGTATAACTCGCTGCCTAAAAAGCTGAGGGCTATCTGAGCCAGAGCATGCTGTAGGCAAGTAAGCGGATAGCTACATGGCTAGAGCACCCCCTCAAAATAGCCCTCACGTCATAACAAAGGCCACCGAGTACCTATGCCTAATCTACTACCCCAGCCATGACCTATGGAACATCCAATAAGTATCGACGTCGTTGCGGAAATCGTGCAGGTTGGATGTGCGGACGCCGTAGAGCATGACCGCACGGGCAATGATGATCTCGAAAGCCTCGTCCAGCAAGATCTCCTGTATCTTCTTATAGACTTCCTTGCGCTTGGCTTGGTCGAACTCCCTTGTGCCCTCCCGAAGCAGGCGCTCATACTCATCAGATTGCCAGCCGAGCATGTTGCCCCCAGTGCGATAGGCAGGCTGTATGGCGAGTGGATAGGCAGGATCCTTATGGCCACGGCCCGAGGAGCTCATCATGACCTCGAAGTTGCCCGCGAATAGTCTGTCGTAGTATTCGGCGGAGGCAACCTCCTGGAGATTTAGCTTAACCCCGATCTTGGCCAGGTCAGATTGCCAAATCAATGCGTTTTGCGTGAACTCAGCGAAGATAGGCGAGCCGATAGCGGTGAATTCGAAGCCCTTATCATAACCGGCTTCCTTCAGCAATGCCCTGGCCCGGTCCAGGTCAAAGCCGTAGTGGCGGTTCAATACTGGATCGTGGGCCCAAGAGGTCTTAGGGTAGGGTGTACAGGCTGGCTCACTCCATCCAGATAGAACCTTGTCCACGATGGTTTGGCGATCGATCGACCAGGCCATAGCCTGCCGAACCTTCTTATTATCGAAGGGTTTCTTCTTTGTGTGTATATACACATTAAAGAAGAAGAGATCTACCGGCCGAAACACCTTAAAGCCAGGCTTCTTATCTATCCGTGGAGCATCACTGTAGGGCAGTGACCTGACTACATCCAGCTCACCCGCCTCCAAACTAAGAACCATGGAGGGAATATCCTTGAAGGATCTGATGCGGAAGGCGTCCACACAGGGTAGGCCAGGTTCCCAATAGTTCTCGTTCCTGACGAATAGCGACTCCTGACCCGGAATCCACTTCTCAAGCTTAAAGGGGCCGGTGCCAACCGCCTTCGACTTAATCTCTGCGACAGCCTCCTTCGCCACCATGCCCATGAAGGTCAAGACGTCGAACAGATTGGCCGTTGGTTCCTTGTAAAGGATTTCAACGGTATATTTGTCTACGGCCCTGGCGCCCTTCATAGTCAGGGTCTGGGGGTATACAGAGCGGCCCGTCTCCTTGCTCATGCCCCGCTCTATGTTGAAGACCACATCATCAGCTACAAACTCTCGACCGTTGTGCCACTTGACTCCCCCCCGCAGTTTCACCGTCAAGGTGAGCTTGTCATCGCTCAACTTGTAGCTCTCCGCCAAGGCTGGGATCACCTTCAGATCCTTGTCATAGTAGAATAGCGGAGTGTACACGTTATGATGGAAGGGGAACCGTATAGCGCCAGTCTCAAAGGGGTCGAAGTCGGTGTAATCACCCGTTTGAGCACCAACGATAGTCCCACCTCGCTTGGGCACTACCCCCGGCGGATTTGGGTCAAGGATAAGCCCAACCTTGGCCAGTGGGCCTGTATCTACAAATGGGGTGGCTGTGGGAGTCGGCTTCGGTGGCGCAGGCGTCGGAGTCGCCACGACGACTTTAGTCGGCGTCGGTGGAACTGGTGTTGGTGATGGTGCCGGGACGCAGCTGGCGAGTAGTGAATCGAGAGCTAGTGCACCCACTGCACCAGCGCTTAGCTTGAGAAGCGTTCGGCGGTCAATCTTCTTTTTCGACAACTTATCGATGCTATCTAACACTTGCCGATCCATTGTCTAATCTCCTTTTCTAAACCTCTACATTCTAAACCCATACACTACACCCAGAAGACATCCGTCCGATCGCAAATTAGCCTCTATGTCTTGATATCTCACCCCCTTCTTTCCCCCAGCCTTCCCTGGACATACCCCTTGACCCTTTCTACTATACGTTCCGGTACGGCGGGCACGTGTTCTCGCAATATCTCTTTTACTTTTTCACCTGCCGCAGCGATCATTTGTTTGCCCTCTTTTTCCCAGGCAGCTGGGAAAAACAATTGGGAATAATAGTGCTCTCCACTCCTCAACCATTTCAAGGTATGCTCTTCCGCCAGATAATGCCCGCCATGCCCAACTTTCTCAATAGTCGTTAAAGCTAATGTTTCCTCATCTACTGCTATCCCCTTCAAGAAGCGGCTAGCCACGTTGTAGAATTCGTTGTCGAGTATTAGTTGTTCGCCTGAGGCCACCTTTGCCGAAGCAAGTTGACCAGCCCCAATAGATATATTTGCTCCGCTGGCTAAGCCGCTGAAGATACAAAACATTTTCTGGCCTCCGTTATAGCCATCGAGCTCCGCTGACTCGGTCATAGCGTGAACCCCATACGAGGGGAGGCCATAGAATCTGGCTAGTTGAGAGGTTGCGCATGCCAGTAGGGCATACTCCGCGCCTCCCCTGGAGATGTTGCCCGTCCTCATATCCATGATGGATGAGACAGCTCCATATATTACTGGGGTCCCCTTGTTCATGATCTGTGACAGTGTCAGGGAGAAGAGGAATTCCGCATTTTGGATAAGGAGTGTGCCCGCCAGGGTGAGGGGAGAGGTTCCGCCGGCCATCGGCACCGGGAGGGTGATAAAGGGGATATTCCTCTCGGCGATGAGGGCGAGCATCCTCGCACTCTCTTGATCAAATCGCAGGGGGCTCGTCGTAGAAATAGCCATACTCAGGATCGGATTCGTAGCTAGACCTCCATCACCACATATAACTTCGGCCAATTCCACACATATCTTCGCTTCGTCACAGGTCTGCGGGGCAGCCAACCAGTGCTTAGCAGTGTTCAGAAGCAAGGCTTCATATTCATATAGGGCAGACAATTGTTCGGGAACATCACTGGCATGGACAGGGGTAGCTATTATCCTAATGCTAGAGAGGGCATCGGCCAGACGAACGAGGTCGGCCACATCCTGCCTAGTTGCCCTCCTTGTTTCACCTGTATCTGGCTGCCAAACATACGGTACATTTGCACAGGTTCCGAAGTAATTTCTCCCCCCTGTAAGATCTAGAGTATTCCCGGCTATGTCACAGAGCTTGACCTCGTGCGGGACTGCTTGAAGAGCGTCTATAATCATGGCTTCTGGTAATCTGGCTACCCATGTTGTTTCGTCAACATCAGCCCCGGCCTCTCTCAGAATATGGCGAGCCTCACCGTCTTCGATCCATAACCCCACCCGTTTGAGGACATCGACGGAATCGTCGTGGATTCTCCGTATATCCTTTTCACCCAAAGGGTTAAATAACGCCGTATACTGTTTGGCTGTTTCCATCTGTACCAGATCCTTCACCCTGTTAGGCTTCCCGGGCCAATCCATACGGACAAGAGCACCTATCGCCCCCTATATGGCCTTGTTGCCTTCGAACACCTTACCATCCCGCACTGTCAGTATCGGCTCTAATCTTCGTTGTCCAATCATTGAGTTGTTGTGGGCATCGCGGAACTCAAACTCCCCTTCCAGCATATCGAACACCGCTATGTCACCCACTGCACCGATGCGCAGGCTGCCCAACTCTTTCCCCCAACCAATGGCCTTGGCTGCATCTATGGTGGTAGCCTTCACCACTTCTGGCAATGAGAGCCCCAAGGCTATAAATTTCGACATAGTGGTGGGAAGGTCGTAAACTGGACCCTTGATGCTAAGGCTCTGTAAGTCGGTGCTGATCGTCGGTCTGAGGCCTTGAGCGAGGGCTAGCTTGGCCACATTGAAGCTAAAGCTTCCAGAACCATGCCCGACATCCAGGATCACCCCTCGGTCCAGCGCCTCTTGTATGGCCGGGATAACCTTACCAGCATAATCAAGTATACCGTTGGCTAGGCCGGTGAAGCAGTGAGTCAAGATGTCCCCTGGACGCATCAGTCCAAGGAACTCCGTCAATGGCGTCGGCGTATTGCCGATATGGATCATCAAGGGGCATTGAGCCTTGTCAGCCACGAAGCGTGCCAGCCATAACGGTTGTAATCCCTTGTTCCAAACATAATGTTGACTCAAGAGGACCTTGATGCCAATGATGACGTCTCGATTCTCCTGAGCTAAGCGAATCGGGCTGACGACATCAGCGTATTGCAGGCTGCCATACAGATCGCTGGGATAAAAGGTCGGAAGGCCAGTGGGGGCGATATTGAGGAAGCATAGAATCCTGGTTTGGGATCTTTCTACCACATACCGCTTAAGACCGGGGAAATTAATCGCTCCCGCCGTTCCGGCGTCAACAGCGGTAGTTACCCCTTTGGCCAAACATGCTGGATCCGCCTCAACTGCCGTGTCGGATACACCCCAATATACATGAGTATGAAGGTCTATTAGCCCTGGTGTCACTATTTTCCCAGATACATCGATCGTTCTTAAAGATTGGGATACAGGAATGTCTTTATCTATCTTGGCTATCTGTCCACCAGTTACCGCTATATCCTGATAATCATCGATGGACTGGCTGGGATCAATTACTCGGCCACCTTTTAGAAGAAGATCGTACATCGCAACCGGACCTTTCACTGGGCTGACATTCCACCTTTAACGAGATGCGGGGTCAATTCCATACGATAGGCGAACAGGAGCGGTGTTCCACCAGTGTGAAGAAATGTCACCGTCTCCCCCCGTCCAATTTTACCTCTCCGAATGTGATCGATCAGGCCAGCCATGGCCTTACCGGTGTACACCGGGTCCAGTAGGATCCCCTCGGTCTCAGCCACGAGGCTGATAGCTTCTCGACACTCTCTAGTCATAACCCCATAGCCCTCTCCCACATAGTCCTCATAGTTTGTGATTTCATCCGGAGCTATGACCAGATCGATTCCTAAAAATTTGGCCGTATCGCTGGCAATGCGGGCGATGCGGGAGGTCGCCCTCTCCTTCAAATGGGCCGGGGATATACCTACCACCCGAAAGCCAGGGTTGAGCAATTTAGTCCCCAGGGCCAGCCCAGCTGGTGTCGCATCTGTCGCCGCCGTAAATATGTGATCGACGCTTAATTTCATTTCGTCTAATTGTTGACAAAATTCCAATACGAAGTTCACGTAACCTACCGTGGCCAGCGTCCCGGCGAAAGACCAGGGATTAATAATGTATGACTTTTGGCCTCTCTGGCGGCATTCGACAGCCACCGCCTCATAGAACGTTGGCAATTGATAAAAATCCGCCGTATCGACGAATCTCACCTCTGCTCCGAAGAGGCCGTCTAGCAGAAGATTACCCTCTATGTCTTGACTCTTGTCGTCTCGCATCAGCACTAAGATGGCTCTCATCCCCAGTTTACAGGCAGCGGCCGCGGTCAAGCAGCAGAGATTCGACTGAGAGCCGGCGCCGACGATGACCATCTCACTCCCCTTGGCCAGCGCATCGGCCATGATGAACTCCAGTTGGCGTACCTTATTTCCCCCAAGGGCCAGCCCAGTTAGATCGTCACGCTTAAAGAGGATACGGGGACCGCCTAACGTCTCGGATAATCGTGGACAGTCGTGTAAAGGGGTGGGGAGATTGGCCAGTTGCACTCGAGGTACCCGGTCGACCAGCACTTGCAGATCCCCTGGCGCAAATAGTTTTTCCTCTCTGCTTGTCATTTCACTTCTCATATAGGGCAACTCAGAGCACTACTCAAAGACAACGAGAAATGACTAACCTATTTGGTCACCCCCGATTCCTCTTAATGATGTGTCTTTGGCGTGGAGTCAAATCCATATCCTTAAAGTATTTGGCGAAGGCGATCAAGTTATCCACAGCGGCTTCAAACAGCGTTTTCCCCTTCTCGGCGGTGGCTAGGGTTGGCATCCCTTCGACACCCCATCTCGACCTCTGGCTCCAGAACGGCATAAAATGGACGGGGCCCCAACCTAACAGGTCATGAACTATCCACGGCGATTGATCGGGGGCAGGCTCGTCCTTTATTTTGTCTCTTTTGACCAGTTCAGGACAAAGGTACATATACAAAGAGGTTTCAAACTCGCAGGCGTGCGCCACACCACCCAATTTGGACTCCCTGATCTTTTCACCAACCTCTCTGAACAGGTCAAAATAGTTCACCGCCGCAGAGAGAGCAGATGTTTCATTAGTTACCCTGCGGGCCACTACCTGACAAAGGGGGCTATTACTCCCGTGACCATTCACCCAGATTATCCGTTCGAATCCCTGCCGGGCGAAGCTCTCGCCCACGTCAAAAAGGTAGTTGATGAAGTTCTCAGGTTTAACCGTGATTGTACCGGGAAAGTCCATATTGTGCTCATTGAAGCCATAGTGTATTGGCGGAGCACAAATAAGCACACCTGGTGATCTTTTGGCTGCTTTTTCACATACAGATAACGTAGCGAGGTTGTCCATGTCGATGGGCAGGTGAGGACCGTGCTGTTCGATGGCCGCCACGGGGATCACCACTACCCGCCCTTCCCGTACCGCCTCATTGACCTCCTCCCAAGTCATCTGAGCATAAAGGTGTTTCCTCATAGACGATTATGCCCCTTTCACTTATATTACCCTATGCGTCATTGGTACCATCCTAAGCAATTTCCCTGGCGGCCAGGCTGCGTACATACTGCAGATGACTGTACATCACCCGCTTAGCCTTCTCCGCATCCCGGCTGCGGATGCTTTCATAGATCTCCCAATGAGCCTTAACCTCCACCTGAGGGTCGCTATAGCGTTCATATGCTGGCCTTTGATGCGCCTGCAGCAGGCTCATTATTGGGCGATAGAGCTTAACCAGAACGGCGTTATGAGCTGCCTTAGTCAGGGCGAGGTGGAAGGCCATCCCTGGGTCGTAGACACTATGGCTGGTCTTTGCGGCCCAATCCATATCCTCCAGTGCCTTCTCCATAGCTATAAAGTCCTCCGGTATGGCGCGCTGAGCAGCCAGGCCGGCGATCTGAATCTCCAGCAGTTCTCTTGCTTCGTGAAGGGCGATGGCTGTCTCGTCAGCCAAGAGCAGGTGCAGTACATCCACGTCCACAACGGCTTCCGGACTGATCTCTTTCACGATAGAGCCTCGACCAGGACGAGCCTCTATCAGTCTCATGGCCATCAGGGTGCGCTTAGCCTCCCTGACGCTAGACCTACCCACCCCCAGCATCTTCCCCAGCTCATCCTCCGAGGGCAGCTTGCTACCCGGCTTGAGGTAGCCGCTCTTGATCAGGGATATCAGCTGTTCCACAATGGCCTGTGTGGCACTGATTGTTTGAACCTCTTTCAACATATCGTTCCATCCTATTATCATATTGTCTGATAATCTGAATTAATTATAACAACCAAGGAGGAATCTGTCAAGCTGCACTGCCCCAGAGAGCCATTTGGCCCTTGCAATCAAGACGAATTTTGGTTAAAATTGAGCCCAAGTGAACAAGATAAATGCGTTGAACAGGAGTAGTAGGCTAATACCCTTCAGAGAGTCACGTTGCGGTGGAAGCGTGACAAACCAATGGCCGAACTCGCCTGGGAGCAGCAGCGGCGAAGGGGAAACTTGCGTAGCCGTTGCCGGAAGGGCCACCGTTAATACGCTTGAGTGGATGAGAGCGGGCCTGTAGATAGTGATCTTTGGCTAGCGGAAAAAGCAGGTCCAGGCTAATACTCATCAAACAGGGTGGTACCGCGGAGCAACCCTTCGTCCCTGAGCTGTAGACGAAGGGTCTTTTGTTTAATCTTTCTGAAGGCATTAAGGAGGGTTAAAACCGTGAGGGCTAAGTATGAGCCAGCAAAGGTCGAGGGGAAATGGCAGGCCAGATGGGAGGCTGATAAACTCTACGAGGTAACCGAGACGAACGATAGGGCAAAATGGTATGCCTTAAATATGTTTCCTTACACCTCCGGTGATATCCATATTGGTCACTGGTATCATTTCGCACCGGCCGATACGCACGCTCGTCACAAGCGTATGCAGGGCTACAACGTAATGGAGCCTATAGGTTTCGACGCCTTCGGACTACCAGCTGAGAATGCGGCTATTAGAAGCGGCATTCATCCTTACATTTGGACGACGCGTAATATTGAGAATATGCGCCGCCAATTAAAAAATATGGGGGCGATGTACGACTGGAGCCGGGAAGTAGCTACGTGCCTGCCCGATTACTATAAGTGGACACAATGGTTCTTCCTTCAACTATATAAGCACGGTCTCGCTTACAGGGCCAAGGCCCCGGCCAACTGGTGTCCTTCCTGCGCCACAGTGTTGGCCAATGAGCAGGTGATCGACGGCCGTTGCGAGCGCTGCGACTCCATCGTTACCCGAAGGGACCTGGAGCAATGGTTCTTCCGCATCACGGCCTACGCTGAGGAGCTGCTTGATCATAGTAAGATCGACTGGCCCGAGAGGGTATGCACTATGCAGAAGAACTGGATCGGCAAGAGCGTTGGCGTAGAGATCATGTTCCAAGCCGAGAGCGGACAGGAGATGCCAGTATTCACCACCCGTCCGGATACTGTTTACGGGGTAACCTTCATGGTGCTGGCTCCGGAGCATCCGCTTGTGAGTAAGTTAACAGCACCTGATCGCCGTGCGGCGGTAGAAGAATATGTGGAATTGGCGCGGCGTGAGTCGGAGATAGAGCGCTTAGCCACGGAGAGGGAAAGGACCGGCGTCTTCATTGGGGCGTACGCCCTAAACCCCGTAAATGGGGAGCGAGTGCCAATCTGGATCGCCGACTACGTCCTTCTGACCTACGGCACGGGCATAGTCATGGGCGTGCCCGGACACGACCAACGGGATTTCGAGTTTGCCAAACAGTTTGACTTGCCCATAAGAGTGGTTATCGCCCCACCTGGTTGGCAGGGAGAGGAGCTTGCCCAGGCCTTCATTGATGAAGGGACCATGGTCAACTCCGGACCATTCGATGGCCTACCTTCAGCGGAGGGTAAGGAGCGGATAGCCGAGTACCTAGAGCGGGAGGGAAGCGGCCAGCGTAGGGTCAATTATCGCCTCCGTGATTGGCTCGTGTCTCGCCAACGTTACTGGGGCGCGCCGATCCCAATCATCTACTGCCCCCAATGCGGTATCGTCCCTGTGCCTGAGGAACAGTTACCCGTGTTACTGCCGGCTGACGCCGAGTTTCGCCCGACCGGTGAATCACCACTTAAACTGAGCCGCTCCTTTGTGGAAACGGTATGCCCGGCTTGTGGTGGCCCGGCCGAACGCGAGACGGATACTATGGATACCTTCGTTTGCAGTTCCTGGTATTTCCTACGCTATTGCAGTCCTAAGTATCAGCAGGGACCCTTTGATCCAGAGAAGGTCCGCTATTGGATGCCTGTCGATCAGTATATCGGTGGGGTCGAACACGCCACGATGCATCTTTTGTATGCCAGATTTTTCACTAAGGCCCTACGAGATATAGGATTAGTAGATTTTGACGAGCCTTTCACTCGTCTCTTCAATCAAGGATTGATCATCTGCCAGAGTCGTAAGATGTCGAAATCCAGAGGTAATGTTATCGCCCCGGACAACTTCGTCGCCGAGTTAGGTTCCGATACCGTCCGCGCTTACCTGATGTTCATCGGTCCCTGGGATCAGGGTGGGGAGTGGAGCGATGAGGGCATTAATGGAATCTATCGCTTCCTCAATCGGGTTTGGAACCTAGTGCAGAACGAACTCCATCAATCTGAGCGAAGAAGTGCCGACCCCGTTTTCTATTGCGCCGAGGCGGAACGAGAATTACAACGGATGACGCATAAGAAGATCAAGCGGGTTAGTGAGGATATAGAAAAATTCCGCTACAATACGATGTTATCCACCCTGATGGAATTTACCAATTACTTAGTCAAGGCCCAAAACACAGATGTCGTCCGTTCCCCATCCTGGCCGAAGGCGATCGAAACCCTTCTACTGTTGCTGGCGCCTACTGCCCCGCATTTAACGGAGGAGCTTTGGGCCCGGCTGGGCCTGCCCTACAGTATCCATCAGCAATCCTGGCCAAAATGGGATGAGGATTTTGTCACCGAGGAGATGATAGTCCTCGTCATCCAGGTGAATGGTAAGGTACGAGATAAGGTAAGCGCACTGGTCTCATTAACTGAAGCTGAGGCTAAGGAACTAGCCCTGCGCAGCAAAAAGGTACAGAATTTCATTAACGGCCGACGGGTGACCAACGTCGTTTACGTCCCAGGCCGTTTGGTTAACCTGGTAGTAGCGTAGATTCATCCCCCGCTTGAAGAGCGGTCGAGCGTCGCCTATCAGCGGCGTTCCTTACTGTACTTCTACTTTGGTTACCTTCTTGCCTTTCTGACCCTCAGCCTCTTCCAGGTGCTCAATACAGCTATCGATGAGGCTTCGCAGCGCGAGCAGGAATTCCTTACGAGACGCTCGCAGGTGGCGCCTTGCTTCTTCTGGTATAATGCCACGCATCCTATCCCTGAGCTTGGCCACTCGCTCAGCTATCTCGTATTCGATCCGCTCCTCCCTCTCCTTTTCCGCAGCCATTTTCACTCACCCCCTAAAGGTGTCACCTCGCACTACCATCCACAAAAGTGACTTTAAGAACGTTGTCCTCCAGCTTCGCCTCCTTCGTCTCCAGGCTGATTAAGGCTCGTGGCAAAGTAAGGTTACGCTTCTGGTTACCGATTCTGGCGATCAACTCGTCGCCACTACGGGTCAGCTCTACCTCTTCTTTGGTCACAAACGGTAGGATGATGCGTAAGATATAACCCCCATCGACTCTTTCAACAGTATGAGTCTGACCCTGAAAGTAGATCTTACTCGGGTCATCGTGACCAAAGAGAGCTAAAGCCATATCATGTAGCATCCGCTGTCCAAGCACCTCTGACCGAAACAGAGGCGCGGAGAGAATAGGTAGAGGAGCAAAGGACTCCTCTATAAGATTTCTATATCTTCCTTGAATATCCTTCCAGTCCTCAAAGTGGGCATCGCTAACGGACTGGGGGATGACTCGGTTACAGATGATAGCGTCGGTGGGATAGCTGTAGAGATTAAGATAGGTGAAAGTACGCTGTGCTTCCTTAATCACCATCTTCTCCGCATTAAGAACCAAGCGAATAGAAGACTTATTACGGTCAATAAGTAGACACCGCATCGTATCCAGTTTCCCGAACAGATCCTCGATGGCCCCAAAGACGTCATCCGCAGGCAAGGGGATATCAGAAATAGTGCGAACCACAGGGCGAATCAGCTTGTAGGCCTGGCGCTGTATAGGCAAGATCTTCTCCAGCCACCAGCGAGCCACCTCTGGGAAGGTCAGTAATCGTAGCGTCTCCCCGGTGGGAGCACAATCGACGATGATGACATCATATTGTCCGCTGTCGTGATGATCGGTAATGAGTAGTAGGCTGGAGAGCTCCTCCATTCCCGGCAGCACCGTCATCTCTTCGGCCACGATCTCCTCTAAGCCACGCCAAGCCAGAAGGGTTGCCAGGTAGCTCTGAATAGTGCCCCAATGTTCCTCGATTTCATGATAGATGTTTACCTCTTGTCCCCACAGGTTGGGGATGATCGGCGTAGGGTCGGCTCCCAGAGGAATATCAAACGAATCAGCCAGGCTGTGAGCGGCATCGGTGCTGAGAACAATCGTCCGATAGCCCATCTCTGCGCAGCACAGGGCGGTAGCCGCGGCTACAGTCGTCTTCCCAACCCCACCCTTACCCGTATAGAGAATTATGCGCATTTTTTGCTCCGTGACATGAAATCCTGCTTTCATTTTAAGCCGCCCTCGGCGCATGGTCAAGTGGCCTATTACTTTATGCAATGATACTATAATATTGAGCCAAATCGTTAACCCTTGCTTGACAATATAGAGATGTCCGTGTTACACTGCCACCAGGAACAGGGTAGGATAGCTTTTACCAGCAGAGAGAGCAAATTGATAGGCAAAAGACTACACGCCAAACGGATGGAATTGGGGATCAGTTTGCGTGAATTGGCTAACCGCACCAATCTCACCGCCAGTTTCATCAGCCAGATCGAACGGGACCTGACTAGCCCCAGCATCACATCACTGCGGAGAATCGCCTCGGCCCTGGACGTCCCCATCTTCTACTTCCTTATGGATGATGGCATGCCCAACCCGGTGGTGAAACGCGATCGACGCCGCAAGCTGATTCTCCCTAATTCACACCTTACTTATGAACTCCTCTCCCCCGACCTCAATCGTAAGATGGAGGTCTTCATGGCCAGGCTGGAGCCGGGGGCAGTCAGCTGTGATGTGCCCCTGGGCCATCCGAGCGAGGAATGCATCTTTGTCCTGCAAGGCAAGATGGAGATCCAGATAGGAGAGGATAAATATATCGTCGAACAAGGGGATAGCATCTATTACGATGGTTCTGCCCCTCACAAGATTACGTCTATTGGAGACGAAGCGCTGGTCTTTATCTCCTCCACGACTCCACCGGTATTCTGATCTCCCGTTATCCTAGCCAGCGTAAGCCCATTCCATACCAACAGAGCAACGACTATCCAGGTAAATCTAACCAGAATATAGCCTTATAGGCAACGACTTAAAGGAGTTGGGTGAGCACAGATATCACTTTTCTTCCGGCTGATGAGGCGGCTATGACCCATTTTCTGCAAGAGCTCATCGCTTTGCCGAGTCCCTCCAACCATGAGGAAAAGGCCATACGACGCATCGAGCTCGAGATGAAGCGGGTAGGTTTCAGCGAAGTCTGGATCGATCGCATTGGTAACGTGGTCGGACGTCTGGGGAAGGAAGGGGGCAAAACCCTGTTGTACGATGCTCACGTGGACACCGTGGGCATCGGTGATCCCTCCTCCTGGTCCTTCGATCCCTATAAAGGCCATCTAGACAACGGGATCCTTTATGGGCGCGGCACTGCTGATAACAAGGCTGCCTTAGCAGCGATGATTTATGGCGCCAAGGACCTGATACAGAGCGGAGCAGAACTAAATGGTATACTATACGTAGTAGGCATCGTCCAGGAGGAGAATTGTGAGGGGCTGGCCCTCAGAGTACTCCTGGAGGAGGAAGGAATCCGACCAGATTACGTAATTTTGGGTGAGGCCACTGATCTCCAAATTAAGCGCGGACACCGTGGACGGCTGGCCTTGACTCTGACCGCTTTCGGGCGTTCCTGTCACGCCTCTACCCCAGAACAAGGGGTTAATGCCATTTATGCTATGTCCAGGATCATTCCGGCTTTAGACCAACTCAATGGCCGACTCAGAGAAGGGCCAATTCTGGGCAAGGGGACGATCGCTGTCACCAAGATCGAATCGACTGCCGGAAGTCTGAATGCTATCCCTGATTCTTGTACAGTTTACCTTGACCGGCGTCTTACCATCGGGGAGAGCGTGGAGGAGGCCCTCGAACAATTGCAAGAGATCGCCATTCAGGTATGCCCTGATTCGAGAACGGAAGTGGCCGTAACAACCTACCGGGAGCCGAGCTGGCGTGGCTACGTCCGCGAAAACAAGGAATATTTCCCAGCCTGGCTTTTGCCCGAGGATCACGAACTCATCCAGATGGGGATCCGCAGCGTCCAGCAGGCGCTTGGCTTCTGCCCAACAGTGGGTACCTGGGACTTCGGGACAGATGGCAGTTACACTATGGGCATCAGACAGATTCCGACCATAGGTTTTGGGCCGGCTGAGGCGCGCCATAGCCATACCGTTGAAGATCAGGTCAGGCTGGCTGATGTATCCCGAGCGGCGCGCCTTTACGCCCAGCTGGCCACTGATATTTTACAGACAGACTGACAAGCCGTAGTCAAGCGTATCCGATAGTAGACCTCACAATGATTAAGGAGGCAAACGATGCCGCTGATTGGACAAAGGGTGGCCAGGGTAGATGCCCTGGATAAGGTTACAGGCAAGGCCCAATATCCCGACGACTTGAAGATGGAGAGTATGCTTCATGGCCGGGTTCTGCGCAGCAGGTACCCCCACGCCAGGATACTGAGCATCAACACTGAGAGGGCCAAACGCTACCCCGGAGTGGTGGCCGTCCTCACAGCTGATGACATTCCAGGTGTCAACAAAGAAGGACACGCCGTTATGGATAAACCGATTCTAGCTAAGAATAAGGTTCGCTATATGGGCGATGCGGTGGCTGTCGTGGCCGCTGAGACAGCGGAGATCGCCGAGGAGGCTCTCGATCTCATCGACGTAGAGTATGAGGAGATGCCCGCTGTCTTTGATCCTGTGGAAGCGATGAAGCCTGATGCCCCCAAGGTGCACGATAAAGGCAATATCCTTAAGAGTGGGAGAATCCGACAGGGCGATGTGGCCGCCGGCTTTGCCGCTGCCGATCTGATCGTTGAGGAAACCTACTACATTCCCAAGATCGATCACGCCTATCTCCAGATCGATGCCAGTCTGGCCAAAGTGGACGAGAACGGCGATATGCTCGTTTGGACGGCCACCCAATGGCCCCATGCTGACCGCCATCAGATCGCCCTTGCCCTCGGATTGCCCGAAGAGAAGGTGAGGGTCATTCAGATGACCACGGGAGGAGCCTTCGGGGCTCGTGAGGATATCATCACCCAAAGCCTGGCTGCCCTGCTGGCCCTCAAGACCAAACGTCCAGCGAAGCTGGTCTTCAGTCGTGAGGAAACTGTCTTAGTCCGGGCCAAAAAGCATTCAGGGGTACTGAGATACAAGACTGGGGCAACTAAGGAGGGGAAACTCACAGCCATAGAGGTAGAGATCGTCTATGATGCAGGGGCATACGCTTCCTCCAGTCCTGTTGTGCTTCTCGATAGCGTCTCCTTTGCCGCTGGTCCCTATGAAGTACCAAACATCAAGATTGATGGATATGTCGTTTACACGAACAATACCTTCACTGGAGCCTGGCGTGGCTTTGGCTCTAATCAGCCGGCCTTCGCCTATGAGCAGCAAATGGATAGGCTGGCCAAGGGACTGGGGCTTGATCCAGTGGAGTTTCGCCTGCGTAACCTCTTCCGTCCCGGCTCGACCTTCGCCACCGGGCAGAAGATGCCGGAAAGCGTGGGCATAAGAGAGACCCTGCCTCGCGCCGCCGAGGTAGCCGGCTGGCCCAAAAAGGGGAGGCCTTCCGGTCCAACTAAGAGACGCGGCGTAGGAATTGCCTGCGGCTTCAAGAATGTTGGTTATAGCTTTGGCTTCAGCGATAGGGCCACGGCCATCATCGAGGTATACCCAGAAAAAGTAGCAGTCAAGATCGGGGCCTGCGAGGTTGGCCAGGGCGTGACCACCGCCTTGGCCCAGATGGCCGCTACTGAATTGGGTTTGCCCCTAGAGAAGATTGAGATGGTACTGAGCGATACGGCCATCGCTCCCGATGCGGGCAGCTCTTCCGCCTCTCGACACGTCTTCACCTCCGGCAACGCTGTCCGCCGGGCTGCTGCTGAGGCCAGACAACAGGTCCTGCAAAAGGCTGCTGAACTGCTGGAGGCCGCCGTGGAGGATCTCGAGATCCAGGAGGGCCAAATTTACGTCAAAGGCTCACCCCACCGGTCTGTTCCCTTCAACACTGTCGTCACCGCTATACAGCGCTCTGCTCCACCGGAGACAGCTTCCGAGCCGCCTATCCGGACAGAGCATCTCTGGATACCACCGTTAACTGTGCCCATGGATAAAGAGACCGGATCAACAGGAGACGGGATGGGCCACTACTCCTTTGGCTATTGCAGCCAGATAGCTGAAGTGGAAGTAGATATTGAGACTGGGATAACGGAAGTGGTAAAATTAATCTCCGTCAACGATGTGGGACGGATCATCAATCCAACCCTGGCGGAGGGACAGGTCCACGGAGGGGCGATGATGACCCTCGGCTACGCCCTGATTGAGGAGTACGTTCAAGAGCAAGGGAGGGCTAAAACCCTTGACCTCCACGAATACCTGATCCCGACTGCACTGGATATTCCAGCCGAGTTTGTGCCCGTTCTTATCGAGATTCCTGATCCCAACGGGCCTTTCGGGGCAAAGGGGCTTGGTGAACTGGCCACTATACCTACCCCACCGGCCATCTACAGCGCCATCAACGACGCCTTGGGAATCTGGCTCAACGAGCTACCGGCCAAGCCAGAGCGAATTCTGCGGGCCCTACGCACCCAAGGAGCGCTAGTTCAGAAAGCAGCCAGTTAACCACTACAGCGGTTACGAAACCAGCAATATTTATTCTAAGGAGGTTTAGAAATGAAGCTAGCTAGTCGAATGAATCGTCTGGGAACAGAAACGGCCTTTGAAGTGTTGGTGCGCGCCAGAGCCCTCGAGGCCAAGGGGATGGATGTCGTCCACCTGGAGATCGGCGAACCGGACTTCGATACCCCCCGCAACATCATCGACGCCGGTATTCAAGCTCTGAACTCCGGTTATACGCACTACGGCCCCTCTGCCGGTCTTCCCGAGCTACGGGAGGCTATCGCTGAGGATATCTCCCGAAGCAGAGGGATCAAGGTCAACGCCAACCAGGTCGTAGTCACACCAGGTGGTAAGCCAATAATGTCCTTCGTCATCATCGCCCTCGTTGATGAAGGCGATGAGGTGATTTACCCTAACCCCGGCTTTCCCATCTATGAGTCTATGATCAACTTCGTCGGCGGTAAGCCGGTGCCCATCCCGCTGCGTGAGGAGAACGATTTCCGCATGGACGTGGCTGAGCTGCGGTCAAAGGTCGGCCCGAAGACAAAGCTGATTATCATCAACTCACCTCACAATCCAACCGGCGGCATCCTTAGCGACGATGATCTACGCCAGATAGCCGAGGTAGCAGTAGCTAACGACATCCCCGTGCTCTCTGATGAGATCTATTGCCGCATAATCTACGAAGGGAAGCACACCAGCATAGCGACCTTTCCCGGTATGGCTGAGCGGACTATCATCCTGGATGGCTTCTCCAAGACCTACGCTATGACGGGCTGGCGGTTGGGTTATGGCGTGATGCCGGAGGGGCTCGCCCCCCATATCGCCCGTTTGATGACCAACACCGTTTCCTGTACAGCTTCCTTCACGCAACGGGCCGGCATAGAGGGTCTTAAGGGGCCCCAGGATGAGGTAGAGCGGATGGTGGCTGAGTTCAGGCGGCGGCGCGATGTCATCGTTGAAGGATTGAACAGCATTCCCGGCATCACCTGTCGCAAGCCCCACGGTGCCTTTTATGTCTTCCCTAACGTAAAGGGGGTAGGGATGAGCTCGCGGGCTTTCGCTGACTACCTGCTGAACGAGGCAGGCGTAGCCGGCCTCTCAGGGGCTTCGTTTGGCGAGTATGGTGAGGGATACATTCGGCTTTCCTACGCCAACTCCATCGAAAACATTGAAAAGGCCATCGACCGAATCGGGAAAGCAGTAAGCCGACTACCGGTAAAGGTTTAGTTCGTTACCGCTCGCGGCTCGGCTGCCATTTGAGCGTTACGAATAGCGGCGAGAGCCCATACTGCCACCTTGACCAAGGATATCGCTTATCATCCATGGTGACCATATGTTTGTTCAGCGTGATACACCAGGGGTGTGGACATGGGGATATCCTCTAGGTCACCCACTAGCGACCAAAGGACGACGGGGAGACGAACAATGGCTGGGTGTAAGCTGCTCCTTGCGGACCCCGGCATTCCGCGCGCACGTACTTCTCATCACCCCGAGAGATGTACCTAGCTACACTTCCCCCTACCCGTTCCAAAATCTGTCCTCCCTCGCCAATGAAGATGATCTCCTGAGCCTGGCATGCCGCAATGTAAAGCGTGCCCTTGTCCATCGAAAGCGTTTCCAACTCAACACCAGTGGAGGCGTAGAAATCGCCGCGTACCAGCGCGCCCAGGATCGCCGCCTGGCTCAATTCAGGTGCACGGACTACGACCCAGCCACGACCAGCTAAGCCTCTCGCCAGGTCGTGCACATCGTCTGAAGCCATCCCCCACACCTGGCGTCCTTTGGTTAACAGTTGATCCCACTTGTCGAGCGCAAAGGCCGACCCTTCCAGGGTGGTGATGTTGGCATTGAAGATTTCTATGCCGATGTAGCCCACGGTGGACTCTAACAGCGCCAGCGGCCAGTGATCGTGCTGCCAGTTGGGGTGTGCAACGATGCAGCACCCGCCTTGCTGGCACACATGCTCAACTTTCTCCTGCATGGGCAACTGCTTATTTATCAGATCCCACACGTTTAGCGCGAGCAAGTGGTTGCTGCTCACCTCCTCGCCGCGGATTGTCAGTAAGCCGTCGGGTGATTGGTAATCCGTCTCATCGGTGATGTGGTCGTGGTCGGTGAACGCCAGGAAGTCGTACCCGTGATCCCGATACCAGTTGCATAGCTCTTGAGGCGTGGATTTGCCATCGTTGCTGTTCGTTGTATGTGTGTGTAGATTTCCTTTGTACCACCTCATACACGGGACCTCCCCCTTAACCCTTCAACCCACCACTGGCCAAACCACCAATGAGGTATTGCTGCAAGAAGGCAAAGGCCACTACGATGGGCAAGACCATAACAATCGCCGCGGCGGCAATTTGGTTCCAGCTGATAAGATATTCACCAATGAAACTGCTGAGGCCTACCCCCATCACCCACTTGGATTGACTGTTAATCAATGTTACCGGCAGGATGAACTCGTTCCAACCGGTGATGAGCGCAAAGAGAGTCGTCGCCGCCAGCCCGGGCAGTGATAAGGGCAGAACGATGTGGAAGAGCGCGCCGATGTGCGAGCAGCCATCTATCATTGCTGCCTCCTCTATTTCAACGGGGACGCTATCAAAGAAACCCTTAAGGGTCCAGATACACAAGGGGAGGGTGAAGGTAGTGTACGCGGCGATAAGGCCCACATACGTATCAAGTAAATGGAAGTCTCTAAAGATCACATACAGCGGGATGACAAGGAGTGGTGCAGGCAACATCTGGGTGATGAGATTCAAGGTAATTATTGTCAACCGCCCTCGATAGCGAAAGCGCGACAGGCTGTAAGCGCCAAAGGTAGAAACGAAGAGGGCAAGAACCGCTGCGCTCACAGTGACCAGCAGCGTGTTGCCAAACCAGAGCAGCAAGGGTCTGGCCTCCATAATCTCAGCAAAACTAGCAAGGCTGAGCCGCGGTGGCAGGAAAGCGGGGGGAAAGACGAATATATGGCCGCGCGACAACATGGAGGTGACGCACATCCAATATAAGGGGAAGAACGCAATCACAGAAGTGATAATGACGATAATATAGAGCAGAACCGATCTCACCCAGGCGCCTAACTTATGGCCGAACCGGCTGTATTGCCGTGTACTTGCAACCATCTCATAACTCCCCACGCCGCATCTGGACACCTAAATATACTAAACTGAAAGTCAACGAAACCAACAGAATGATCGTACCAATGGCCGTAGCATAGCCCATGTTATAGAAGGAAAAGGCTTGTCGATAGGTTTGTATCACCAACGTTTCAGTGGCACCCACTGGACCACCCCCGGTCATCACATAGATGATCGTGAAGCGTTTGAGGGACCATATCGCCAGTAGGATGATGATGGCTGTATTAACCCCCTTTAGGCCGGGCCAAGTAATGTAGCGAAAGCGGTTCAACGCTCCCGCCCCGTCAACGATGGCGGCTTCGTAGAGTTCAGGTGCGATCCCTTGCAGGCCAGCAAGATGCATCAGGGTAACGAAGGGGTATTGTGTCCACACGGTCACCATCAGGACGGCGAACATGGCTGCCCAAGGGTCTACAAGCCAGGTGATTCCTTTGACAATGAATCCAGATTTGATCAAGATGTAGTTGATTACACCGTAGTCATTGTCGAGCATCCACTCCCAAGTGAGGATGGCCGCGATATATGGCACAGCCCAGGGGAGGATGATGATGGTACGGGCGACAATCCTTCCCCTAAACTTCTCGTTCAGCAGCAGGGCCGTGACGAGACCGATGAGAAAGGAACCGAGCATGGTACCCACTGCATAGACGAACGTTACCCAGGTCGCATGCCAGAAGTCGGCTTGACCGAGGAGACGTCCGTAGTTTGCCAGCCCAATGAAAGGGCGCCCTGTCTGTGGACGCAGGTAGTCCACCTGATGCAGGCTCAGCCAGATGGCGTAGGCGACGGGATAAAGGATGATCAGACCCATCACAAGCATGGAGGGCGCCACCAGCATATAAGGGAGCGCTTTGCCGCGCAGACACCCCCAGCGCGCGGCAAAGCGCTCCGGCTGAATAGTGACTTTGTTCAGGGGAGACCCAACTGGTTCAGCTGCTTCAGCCGTGTCTTCAACAGTACCTGAATTACTACTTCTTCTTGCTCGCGACAAACTCTTCCAACGTCTTCTGGATATCCTGGGCGACCTGAGCCGGTGGCCTGTTATTATAGAACATCCCCTCCACCTTATCCCCCACCAGTTTCTGCCACTCGCTGAAATAAATCTCGAAGCCAGGGGGCGCGATGGTGATGGTGTAAGGTTGAGCATCAGCAAAGATCTTGAACCAGGGATATTTTGCCTGGAAATCAGGACTCAGAGCATCGCCCATGCCTGGAAGCGAAAAGGTCATCTCGGGAAATTTGCGCTGCCAGTCCGGTTGGGCCAAAAATTTCATAAACTCCCAGGCAGCGTCACTGTTCTTGGCCGCAGCAGGGATGACCAGAACGTTCTGCGGCCCACCGGTGGAAGTGTGGTTGGGAGAGGGCAAGCCAGCGAAGCCAATGTCCTGAATCTTGTCAGGAAATCGCTGTTCGATGAACTTATAGACGAAGGGGCCGCCGTGCAACATTCCTAACTTGCCTTCGGCAAGCCACTGTTGCGTTTGATCGAACCCAACACCTTTGGGGGTGACGCCGGCATCAAAGAGGCTCTTCATGAACGCCAAACCCTTAATAGTATTCGGGTCGGTCGCTGTGACTTTCCCATCTCTGGCGAAGTTGCCGCCGAAGCAGTTCACCCAGAGCACGATGTCCTCATAGAACCCATAGTCCTTCTGGGTTGTGGCAAAGGCGTAGCCATAATTTTGCTCACCGGTGATCCCCTTCTTTGTCAGCTTTACCGCTGCTGCGTAGAACTCTTCTGGTGTCTGCGGGAACTTATCAATGCCCGCCGCGGCGAAAGCCTTCTTGTTATAGACGATTTGATAGTTGCGCGTCATCATCAGCAAGCCATAAATCTTTCCATCGACTTTGAGGACGGAGGTCTGCGCCGGGTCCCAGCGGCTGAGGATGTCAGTTTTGGCCAGATAGTCGTCAAGGGGCTTGAGCACTCCCATGCTGACGTACTGCAGATAGTTGGCGCCCCGTAGCATGATAAGGTCTGCGGGCGAGCCGGACTGGACCTCAATAAGCATCTTGTCAAAGTACTGGCTTACCGGAAGACTATACTCTTCGATGTGGATGGCAGGGTTTGCCACTTCGAACGCTTTCGCTGCTGCCCGATAGAAATCACCGAAGCCTGGCTCTCCCCATTGCCAGCTGGCAAAGCGGACGACCGTCGGTGGCTTCTGGGGAGTGGGGGTTGCTGTAGTGGGAGCTACCAAGGAACATGAGGTGAGCAGCAGGCTCAGAATGAGCCCTAGACTGCACAGAAACCTTGCTGGTTTTAACATCTTTCATCTCCTCTGTGTGCGAACACTTGCCATTTCAACCCTGAAAAGGGGTGCGGGGCAAGTCACCGCAAATACCCACTTCATCTTGCAAAATTTGGGGGACACCATCCCCCGCCGGCGGGACATTTCGATATATTAACGATCTCACTTCAAATTATCTGTTCGCCTCACCTCCTTTCGGCCCCCTATGGCTTCCGGGTTGGCGCAGTGGAGCGGAACCTGACCGCTTACCGCTCGGCGTAGCTCATCTTTTAGATCCTCATTCTCCAGCGCGCACACCTCGATAGTATTCCAGGCCACGTGAGGAGTAATGATGACATTGTCCATGCGCAGGAGCGGATGATCTTGCAGTGGGGGCTCGTCTGTGAGCACATCAAGCGCTGCTCCTGCGATCCATCCTTCCCGTAAAGCATGCACCAAGGCGTGCTCATCCACCAACGCACCACGGGCTGTGTTCACCAGCAATGCGGTCGGCTTCATCTGGCGCAACTCCGCCTCACCAATCAACCCATGATTGTCGGGCAACAAACGCGCATGCAGGGAAACGAAGTCGGCCTGTCGCAACAAGTCTGGCAAACTCAGCAGCGGCACCGTGCTCTCGCCCTGATTGGTATGCGGGCTGTGAGCCACCACGCGCAATCCCAGGCCGGACGCCTTTTCTGCCACGAGCTGTCCAATGCGCCCCAGGCCGACGACTCCCAACACTTTCCCTTGCAGCTCAAACCCCCTCAGATGCTCTCGTGCTTCTTTGGGCCACCCCCCAGCCCGCCCAACCGCTATCGCTGAAGCCAGATGGCGAGCCAGAGTAAAGATGAGCGCCAGGGTATATTCGGCAACTGCGTTCTGAGACCGGGTACGCGGCTGAGCAACGACGACACCGTACCTGGTCGCCGCGTCCAGGTCCACCCAGGTCAGTGGGCCGACGTCATAGCAAATGACACGCCCTAGCCGTTCGCTCGCCCCAAATATCTCCTGGTCCAGTGGGACAGTACCGTTGGCCAGCAGGACGTCACACTCCGATTGCACGGCGGCGACCAACTCGGCGTGGCTGGTGCAAGAGCGAGAGACAACACGGCCTTGTGTCCCCACTTGTCGCTGTTCCAAGTCCGCGTCGCCCCAGTGTTTCAGGATCGTCAACACCCTCGTCATTCCTTTTCTAACATCCATGGAGGCTCACACAGCTAGCTCGGACTGGGGTGGGATGATCGAATACTTAATACCATCTTGCTCCAGGATGCGCTTCAAAGCATCCTCAACGTGGGCCAGGGGCACGCGGCCACTGACAAAGGCGTGGGCATCCACATCGCCCCACCGGATCATCTCCAATGCCCGCACCGCATGGCCAGGCTTATAGGAAAAGACCCCCTTGATAGTCAGAGCAGAATAGTGGAGCAATTTCGTATCTATGGTGATGCTGGTGTTGGCAGCACAGCCACCGAAGAGGTTGACTAGGCCTCCCTTGCGTGCCATCTTAATTGTCTTCTCCCATACCCCTGGCAGCCCAACGGCCTCGATGGCAACATCTGCCCCGCGCCCAGCGTCCGTCAGCATACGGATGGCTTCCACTTGATCGTCCGCTTCGCCAACTACGACCACCTCGTCAGCGCCGAAGCGCCGGGCAAATTCGAGTCGAATTGCGCTCAGGTCGGTGGCGATGACACGGGCTCCCTGAAGTTTCGCCAGCCGGACGAAGAGAAGCCCCATCGGTCCTGCGCCATTGATGACAACCGTATCGCCAGGATGGATGTGCGATTCCTCGATGCCATGAATCACGCAGGCGAGAGGTTCGGTTAGGGCGGCTTCCTCGTAGGAAAGGCCATTGGGGATGGGTAGGAGATTCTGACGCGCCACCTGCTCTGGGATGAGTACATACTCGGCAAAGGCACCAGAGATGAAGACCTGATGCTCACAGACGTTCTGCCAGCCGATCTTACAGTAATGACACTCGTTGCATGGGGCCAGGTTTGTCGAGACAACCCGCATCCCCTCCTCAAAACGTCGTTGAAGGAAACGCTCATTCACTTCCTTCCCTACAGCGACGATTCTCCCTGCCGTCTCGTGTCCAAGCATGTAAGGCGGTGTCTGTAAGGGATAACCACGCTTGTATTTCTTTACGTCGGTACCGCAGGTGAGCGTCGCTTGCACCTGGATGAGCACGTCGCGTGGCCCCAGATGCGGGACCGGAATCTCCTCCACCCTCAGGTCAAACGGGCCGTAGAACATAGCCGCTTGCATAGTCTTGGGCAACATGGCAACCGTCTCCTTATTGAGCGTCTTCAGTCCTTGTAACCAGCGCGCCCCCGGAGCTTGCACACTTCTTCTGGGGGGAGCAAGAAAGGTTTTCCCACCTGCAAGGCGAGATAATAGATGTATGCTGCATCCTCCAAACTGACCGCGCCGTGCAGGGCCTCATCTAAGGTCTCACCGATGTTGACCGTGCCATGGTTTTGTAAGATGACGCCCTTGCGGTCTCCGATAATCCGTAACGCTTCCAGCCCCAGTTGCTCGGTGTCAGGTGTTGTGTAAGGCGCGACCGGCACGCTGCCGCCCAGTTTAAAAATGATTTCCGGCATTGCAGCAGGCAGTTCGGGGCACACCATGGAGAGCGCTACGGCATAGGGGGCGTGCGTGTGTACGACCGCATGTACATCCCGACGCTCTCGATACCAGACCGTGTGCAGAGGTGTCTCGTTGGAGGGCCGCCAACGACCCTCGACGACTTCGCCTGATGCAGTGATGACAACTACATCTTCAGCTGTGATCGTTTCATAGTCACGGCCCGAGGGGGTAATTACCACGTAACCGGTCTTAAGATCACGCGCGCTGACGTTCCCGGATGTTCCTCTGACCAGTCCCCAACGGAACATCTGCAGTGCAGTCAGCGCAACTTCGCCGCGTAACTTGGCTAGCAACAAGGTCATTGTTGTCCTCCTGTTATGACCTCTACAAAATATTTTCAAGTCCGCGGCCACAGCGGGCAGATTGATAAGCGTTATTATCTACAACTTTTGGCTCATTGGCGACGAGCTGATACCTTTCAGAAATCCCTACCTACTTGACGAGAAATGCTTGATTCACGTACAGCTAGATGTACTGGCAAGATTACCCGACGCTTTGCCAGTGACGGTGATTCGATGCGTGATACTAATAACTCTGCCGCTTGACGCCCTAGTTCATGTTTGTCAACGACGACCGATGTGAGAGAGGGGGTGGAGAATTGGCAGAGGGGAAGATCGCCAAACCCAACGAGCGCTACATCGTCTGGCACACGCCAACCGAGTACCTGCAAGCCTCGAAGGAGTCCGAGTGCGAGCAGGTCGTTGCTGGCGAAAATGGCCGTTGGATGGAGATCGAGTGCCATCAAGCGCTCAGCGGCTGAAGCCCCTTCTGTCAGATTGAAGCCATCGGCTTCAACATAATTCGTAGGCAGAACAAGGCCATGCTCACGCACAACCTCTCGGAAACCCTGGAGACGGGCAGCGCCTGCGTAGGTGCCAGGGAAACCAACGACAATGGCGATATGGCAGTGCCCCTGCCCGATCAGATGCTCTGCAGCTAGCCGCCCTCCTCCAGCATTATCTATGCAGATAACATCAGCGCTGGCTGAGCTGGGATCGTGATCCACATAAACCACTGGTGTATCCTGAATGAATTCAGGCAGTGCCCTATCCGACAGGGGGGGACTGACCAGGATTACCCCATCTACCTGGCGCCCACGAAGTAATCTATAAATTCCAGTTTCCCCTGCCCCCTGCAAACCGGTTCTACAGAGAACCATACCGTACTGGTGATTTCGCAACTGTTCCTCGCAACCTTGGGCCACGTAGGAAAAGAAGGGATTAGTAATCTCAGGGACAACCAGCCCGATGAGGCCACTGCGTTGGGTTGTCAGGCTTCGGGCGAAGGAGTTGGGAATGTATTGCAGCTCTTCAATCGCTTGCAGTACCTTCACTCGAGTATCGGGATGAACTACCGAGGGTCGATTCAGGGCGCGAGAAACGGTCGCTACGGAAACGCCGGCGTGGCGAGCGACATCTTTAATGGTCATTATGCCGCCTTTATGGGTCAGCTTGCTACGATATAATGTAACCGATTACTGTAATCGATTACATTATATCATACTTTATTATTTTGTCAATGCCCAGTTTCCAACTATGTGAATGGTCTATGATTCTGTCACCTGTTAACTGTTCAGTGAATATGTCACCATTAAAGTATGAATACGGAGATGGTGACGTTGAGCAAGAAGGAGAACAAGCGAGCGGTGGTTCTGGCTAAGATT
>JAMCVK010000038.1 GCA_023475225.1 Chloroflexota bacterium | reverse complement strand
TGCGCGCCCAACAACTTCTTTGTCTATCAGAACTATGTCAAAGACTACGTGCCTATGCCGAACATCCAGAACCTATCCTTCGCTACAACTTGGCTGGATAAATAGCCTCTATCCCCAGGATGGGGGTGTGCAGGGGGTCCTTCCGTGGAAGGGCCAATCCTCTTTCCCCCTTCTCCCGCTGGAGTAAGGGGAGGTCAAGGAGGGTTCTAGGGCACTGCCCTGGCTATTCCCCCTTTCTCCCTGAAAAGGGGGTGTGCAGGGCGACTCCCCTCTGCTGGGGTTTGGGGTATCCCCAATTTTACTCCCTCCCTTCTCCCAGAGGGAGCAGGGGGGTGGGGGGATGAGGGCATCTCCCCCCAAGCGGGGGACAAGCCCCCGCGCTACATCCTCCCCACAAAAGAGAAGGGGAGGTCAAGGAGGGTGCTCCCTCCTTGGAGGGTTCTAGGGCTCCGCCCTAGTTCATAATCCCCCCTTCTCCCGCGAAGCGGGAGAAGGGGGTAGGGGGATGAGGGCATCTCCCCCCAAGATTTTTGGGGGTATAGGAGGTTGAAAACATGACTCAGATCGAAACTGTACTAGGACCCATCACCGCCGATAGGCTGGGGATCACGATGATGCATGAGCATCTAACCCCACCTAAAACGGCGCCTGTCCCCACGGAGAAGAAGCCTTTCGTCGGTCTTCATACAGCAGAGACCATCATCACAGAGTTGAAGGCGGCGAAGAGGCTCGGACTGGTCAGTGTTGTCGACGCCACCCCTATAGGTGAAAATCGCGATGTCCGCATCCTCAAGCGCATAGCTGAGGAGGCTGAGGTCAACATCATTGTCTCCACCGGTTCCTATAAAGAACCACGCGTCCCGGCCTTCATCTACGGGCAAAGCGTTGACCAGGTGACGGAAGTTTTCATCCGCGAGCTCACCGAGGGGATCGATGGAACCTCTATTAAGGCGGGCATCATCAAGGTGGGGAGCACCAAAAAGCTCATCTTCCGCGTGGAGGAAAAGGTACTACGTGCCGCAGCCCGCGCTTACCTGCGGACGGGAAGACCCATAACTACCCACGCTACCCTGGGGACGATGGGGCGGGAGCAAGTTCTGATCCTCGAACAGGAAGGGGTGGACCCAGGGAAGGTGATCATCGGCCATTCCGACCTCAATTTCAGCTTTGTCTACCACGAGGGCATCCTGAAGAGGGGAGCTAACCTTGGTTTCGATACCATAGGCAAGGAACGGTTCGATTACATCCGCACAGAGACAGCCGGGCAGGAACGATATGAGGTTGAAAAAGAGCATTACTATATCCCTGACGATCGGCGGCTGGCTACCCTGGTGGAGTTGATCAAGAGAGGTTACGCTGGACAGATTGTGCTCTCTTCAGATATCTCCCAGCGTGAAGCTTACCTTAACCCCGATACCCACGGGATATGGGGTTATAGCTACCTGCTCGGCCGGTTTGTTCCTATGCTGAAGGAGTCAGGGGTAACTGAGGAGTCTATACATACAATGTTAGTCGAGAATCCGAAAAGGATCTTGTTCGGCTAAACGTCTGAAGGTGAGAAACCTGGCGATGCAATCTAAGAGCAGGTCATTGGGCTACACCTCTCTTCAACAAGAGAGCGACCTACCCCAAGATTCCCGACCCGATGGTGGGGAGGCTTAACAGTTGTCTCGCTATATCAGTCAAAGGCTCATACTGTTGCTCCCGGTCCTGCTGGGAGTCTCCATCGTCATCTTTCTCTCCATAAGCCTAATTCCGGGCGATGTGGTGCAGGTCCTTCTGGGGGCCCAAGCAGAGGCTTCCCCGGAGCAGCTGGAACAGATGCGACGGCTTTTTGGCCTTGATAGGCCCCTCTACGTGCAGTATTTCGGTTGGCTCAGTGATGCACTGCGCGGGAATCTCGGCAATTCCCTGCGCACCGGACGGGCCATCCTTCCTGATATCCTCTCCCGCTTCGGGGTGACGGCCGAGCTCACGCTGGTAGCAACCCTTATCTCCCTCATCATAGCTTTACCTCTGGGAATCCTCTCCGCTCTCAGACAGGACACTATACTCGATTTCCTGTTCCGCATTCTCGGCCTCATCGGGCTTTCTGTGCCCAATTTCTGGCTGGCCACGATGCTGATCTTGCTCACTTCCCTTTACTTCGGCTGGCTTCCGCCGTTGGAGTTCACTCCTTTCTTCGTCGCTCCGCTAACTAATCTGAAGATAATCTTCCTGCCGGCTCTAACTTTAGGGGCAGGGATGGCCGCCGCGGTAATGCGGATGACCCGCTCCTCATTCCTGGAGGTCCTGCGGCAAGAATACATCCAGACGGCCCGCGCAAAAGGGTTACGAGAACGGCTCATCCTTTTCCGTCATGCCTTAAAGAACGCCGCCATCCCCATCATCACTATCATCGGGCTACAGATAGGGATGCTCCTGGGGGGGGCAGTTATTATCGAGGAGATCTTCTCCTTGCCCGGGCTGGGCAGGTTCCTCCTCGACTCTATTTATCAGAGAGACTACCCCTTAGTGCAGGGGTGTACGCTGTTCATAGCCTTTGTTTTCGTTCTGGTGAACCTCTTCGTTGATGTTTTATACTCCTTCCTCGACCCAAGGATTCGTTATTGAGATCACTCAAACGGGGAGACGATGAAGAGAACATCTTTTTTACGTATGCTACAAAGGAATAGAATTGGGGCTCTCGGCGCCAGCGTCGTCCTACTACTGCTGCTTGTCGCCATTCTGGCCCCTCTCCTTGCACCCTATGACCCCATCCAGATGTTCCTGGATCAGCGCTTGAGGCCACCCGGCCCACACTTTCTGCTGGGGACCGACGAGTTTGGTCGTGATATCCTTAGTCGGGTCATCTTTGGCACGCGCGTCTCCCTTCAGGTGGGTTTAATATCTGTAAGCATAGGCATGGTCAGCGGCGTCTTCCTGGGAATGATCGCCGGCTACTATGGGGGACTCGTAGATAACGTGATTATGCGTATCCTGGACGTCTTTTTCGCCTTCCCGCCCATCCTCCTGGCTCTGGTCATGGTGGCGATGTTAGGGCCAGGAATAACCAACACGATGGTGGCCATCGGTGTGGTCTATGCCCCCCGCTTCGCTCGGGTAGTAAGGGGATCAGTATTGTCCTTGAAGGAGAAGGAGTTCATCGAGGCAGCGCAGTGCATGGGGGCCCGTGCCGGGCGCATCATCTTCGTACATATCCTACCCAATGCCAGCGCCCCCATCATCGTGCAGGCCACCCTGGCTTTGGCTGGGGCGATGTTGGTGGAGGCCTCGTTGAGCTTCCTGGGACTGGGCACCCAACCACCCACCCCATCCTGGGGGACGATGCTTAGCTCCAGTCGCCGTTACGTGGAGCTGGCACCGTGGGCCTCAATCTTTCCCGGCCTGGCCATCTCGCTAGCCGTCTTGGGATTCAACCTGTTTGGCGATGGTTTAAGGGATATACTGGATCCGAGACTCAGATATTAAGCGGTTTCAGGCTCATTCGTGACCTGAGTGGTGGTGAGTAAGATGAAGACCCAGCAGAGGCACATCGTTGTCTTTGGTGCCCACGCCCTTGATGCTGAAGTGATGGCCGGGGCGGTAGTGGCAAAGCATACGGCTGCCGGCCACAGGGCTACCCTGGTCCATATGACCAGAGGGGAGAGGGGACACCCCTCCAAAGACCCCACGGAATACGCCGTCCAACTGGAAAGGGAGATGAAGGAAGCAGCCAAGGCCCTGGGGGCCGATGCCCTCTGGCTGGGCTATCGAGCTGGGGAGCTACCGATCTCACCAGAGGTGGCCACCTCAGTGGCTGCCACTATCCGAAAGCTCAGACCAGACCTGGTCGTCACCCACTGGAGAGGGAGCTGGCATCCCCGGCACGTCAGTACCCACTATAACGTATTGGAGGGCATCAAATTAGCCGCGCTACCCTGCCCACAGGAGGAGCTCCCGCCGCATCGCGTTGAGACCCTCTACTTTGGGGAGAACTGTGAGGACCTGGAAGGTTTCACTCCTACAGTCTATGTAGATATAACCGATACTTTCCACCGCTGGTTCGAAACGCTGAATCGGTACGAACTCTTTTCTCTGAAGCGCGTACGGGGATCCGAGGGGGAGACAAGCGAGATCACTATCCCCTACGCCGATTATTACCGGACGATGGCCACTATACGGGGGATCGAAGCCAAGGTGAGCTACGCCCAGGCCTTTATGGAAGCAAGAAGGCTAGTTGATCTCGCTTTCGCTCGGGGAGGGAGGGGCCGTGTCCTGATCAGCCGTCTTCTCTGACCCATCTTCGGCTGGAGAGTCCACGGGGAGAGAGCTCCCCTCAAATAAAAGAATGGAGGTCAATTATGTCAGCAGAGTCCTATCTGGCAACTATGGAGGATATTCTCAGAAGGATAAGGGAAACCCAAGCGGATAACATAAAGAAGTCCGCTCAACTGATGGCCGAGTCCATCGCTCAAAAGCGAGTCGTACACGTCTTTGGGAGCGGGCATTCAGTCATCCCCGTTCTAGACATCTTCCCCCGCTATGGGAGCTTTGTTGGCTTTCATCCTCTACTGGATCCGCGCCTGATGTGGTTCAACGTGTTGGGACCCGGTGGGGTGCGCGAGCTGCTCTGGTTGGAGAGGACAGAGGGATATATCAAGGTCTTTCTAGGCGGGTATCACCTGGACCCACGGGATACGCTCCTGGTCTTCTCCCACGGCGGGCTCAACGCCGCGCCTCTGGAGATGTCCATGGAGGCTAAGAGCAGAGGGCTATCGGTAGTCGCCGTGACCTCCGTCCAAAACCAGAGGATAGCCACGGCCACCCACTCGAGTGGTAAGAAGCTCGCTGAAGTAGCCGACGTCGTCATCGATAATTGCGTCCCAGCCGAGGATGCCCTGGTAACCATCAATGGCTGGGCCGAGAAGGTGGCCGCCGGCTCGACCGTAGCTGTCACATCCATCGCCATGGCTCTGGTGGCCGAGGTAGCCCGCTCGCTCGCAGCGCGGCGTATTCACCCGCCAACGTTTGTTTCTCCTAACGTTAAGGAGATAGGTCCTGAGCACAACCTGGCCGTTTTTGAAGCTCATTCCCGCATGATGCAGGATGTCCTGGAGTACAAGGCCACTCCTTAAAGGGTGGCTGAGGCATCCATCAAGCAGTCCCCTTGCTTGAGGCTCACTTATCCTCAAGCAAGGAGAAGTCGTGCATATCCCGCTGGATCCATATGCGCCGATCCATCGCTTTCGCCTGGAGGGCGATAGAAGGCCTTTCACGGTACATCTCGTGCCCCTCCAGGAGATCGTAAGCCACTGCGCCTTGACTCTGGGCGGGAGGCTCTATATCTAAGAGGTGACAGAAGGTGGGGGCTATATCCTTCAGCTTGATGTAACCCAGTTTCGCCACCGCTCTGGTATAGCCCTTCTTGATCCCTGGGCCGGCAATGATAAAGGTAGCCAGGTTAGAGCAGAGACTCGTTCGTCTGGTGACGGGTTGAGAGCCGTGAAAGGCAAAATTCACACCGGTTAGGTCACTCAGGACCTCTTCACCCTTGGACATTGCCCAAGTATAGCCACCCTCGAAGAGGGCGATGATATCCCCTGCCTGCTCTCCCCAATAACCTAAAAGGAAGGCATCCTCTTTCTTTAGAGCCAGGAGGATAGGTGTACGGCCCGCCTTCTCATCCACCCAGGTTCTCAGATCGCGAATCAGTTCGTCACGAATCCGCTCGTATTCTTCACCTTCGGCTCTGATGTAAATATCAAAGCTGTAGCCATCTCGCACATAGGCCTTCGTTTTCTCCCAGTCGATGTTCGCCTCATTCAGATCCTGGTCCTCATCCCGCGCCACCCACAACCCCCGTTGGTGCAAGAATCTCCGCATATCGATCGTCCGTTGAGCCGGCACGCAGCCATGGTCGGATATGACGACCAGGTAGGCGCTGCCATCCAGCCTCTCCCGGAACAATCCCACCATTCCATCCGCCACCATGTAGCTCCGGCGCAGGATGTCCAGATGCCTCTCGGCCTCCCCGGCTCGATACATCGGCCAGGAAGGGTCTGCCTGAGCGAGATGATGGTGGTTTATATCATCCAGCCAATGCCAATGGCTATAAAATAGGGTGCCGCCTCTCTTGTCCATCAAGTACTGCCCGGCCTTGGCGATCCATTGGGCCTGGTATTCCGCCTCCTCCAGACAGGTCTCGAAGTCTGCGCTCCCCAGGATAGAGGGCAATTCTGAGACATATTCCTGATAAGGGCCGAATCTTTCGATGAGCTCCTCACCGAGCTCATCAGGGGCTGTAAAGCCATCCGTGGGCATTATCTGGGAGCGGTACAGGCGCAGTCGTCGGCCATCTTTAGAAAGCTCTACCAATTTGAAACGCACTGTACCTGTTCTCTGCTGCCCCTCCACCACAAATGGCTCAAGGACCCAGTCGCTCCATTCCCCCACGCTGGTCTCGGCAATCTTACTTTGATAATCCCTCTCCCGGCAGATTATCACCCGGTCGTATCCTTGGCCGACAGAATCGACCACCAGCAAATGAAATTGTCTATCCTCTCCTTGTATCTTAGGCACGATCCTCAGGGCAGATTCAAGGGGACCGGCCCCAGCGGAACAGGGCAAGTTTTGCCACTCTCGTGCTGGCTGGAGATCGATCTTGTCGGTGTTCGGCAGACCGGACAGAGTCGTATAGCCTCTACTAGGGGTGATCTCGAAGGGGGTCTCCCCGTAGCCTGGTCCAGCATAGCCGTCGACGACCAGCCCCATCTTGAGACGGGAGGGCATGGAGGCGGGATAATGAATGAGCACACTCTTCAAACCAGTCCTCTCAGCCGCCTCCCAGATTGTCTCGGCATTTACGGCCAAGGAGTTGAGGGCAGAGAGCCTCTGCCCATTGGGCATAACCACAGTCCAGTTGCACACACCGTGTGTTCCCGTATCTGCCCCACTGGCTATGGTAGCCCAGTTTGTGGGGGTCTGGGCCGGGATAGAAGACATAGCCTCGTTCGCCGCTCCCGCTTGCATCAGGGCAGCAATGTTGGGCAATACCCCTTCCTGAGCGAAGCGCTGCACCAGGGGCAAGATCATCTGGTCGAACCCAAGAACGTAGATTTTCTTCTTAACCACCGTTTGTCTCCCTTCATAGGATGAACCCTCATCCCCCTGCCCCCTTCTCCCTAAAAGGGAGAAGGGGGAATTCGGGCTAGGGCGGAGCCCTAGAACCCTCCAAGGAGGGTGTACCCTCCTTGACCTCCCCTTTGTCCTGCAGGGCAACGCCCTCATCCCCCCTGCCCCCTTCTTCCTAAAAGGGAGAAGGGGGGATTCGGGCTAGGGCGGAGCCCTAGAACCCTCCTTGACCTCCCCTTTGTCCTGTGGGGCAACGCCCTCATCCCCCCTGCCCCCTTCTCCCTAAAAGGGAGACTCTTCGAGGCGGAGCCCTATCCTTCCTCGAAGGACTCCCAGAAGGGGGATCATTCCCTTCTGGACTACCCCCTTATTCCCGCGGGAGAAGGGGAGAAATATAGGCTAGGGCGGAGATGTAGCGCGGGGGCTTGCCCCCCCGCTTGGGGGGATAAGCCCTCATCCCTCTTCCCCCCTTCTCCCTTTCAGGGAGAAGGGGGGAAGAGGGGCTTGCCCCTCTGGCGTGAGAAGGGTGGAATGGATCTAGGTTGTATCCCGCTTCACTCCCATTAGTGGGGCGGCGCCCTCCCTCCTTGACTCTTAACGGGGCGGTGGGAAGACGACCTTTCCCAGGAGCACCTTATGCCTCGCTCCAGAGGCGTGAGGAACGTTGGCCGGGTTCCCTAACAACGTCTCATCAGCTAGAATAGCCCAGGTGATCGCCTCCCGGGCATCACCGGAGAGCCCGTAGTCCTCGTGCCTTCTGATCCGAACGGGAGACAAGCGCTCAGCCAACATCTGCACCAGAGTGATATTGTGCGCACCACCCCCACCAAGGATCACCTCATCCAGGCTGAATTGGGGATAGATGAACCTCTCGTAATGATAAGCGATGGTCTCCACCGTAAAGGCCGTCACAGTGCGCACCAGATCATAGGCATTCAGGTGCAGTTCCTGTGCTTGAGCCAGCACCTGCCGGGCGAAATGCTCCCCAAAATCCTCCCTACCAGTGGTTTTAGGAGGCGCCTTCTGTAAATAGGGGTGAGCCATAAGGGCTTGGAGCAGACCCCGCTGAACCTCGCCTTGGGTCGCCATCCGACCATCCTCATCGAACGTTTGGGCCCCCTGGGTCACGAAGCGCACCATGGCATCGATCACCATATTCCCAGGGCCAGTATCGAAGGACATTAACTCGTCCATCTCTGCCCCAGCACGCAGGGGCGTGACGTTGGCAATCCCCCCAATATTCTGGATGGCCCGCGAGAGGGTGGGATGACGGAAAAGAGCATAATCTACGTAGACGCTTAGTGGAGCGCCATGGCCACCAGCGGCCATATCACTGGGACGCAGATCAGCCACTGTGATGACGCCTGTTCTATCAGCGATCACGGCCGGCTCGGCGATCTCCACGTGCTCACCTTGCCCATTGTTGGAAGGGCCGGGGGGGTCATGATAGATTGTAACCCCCTGGGAGCTGATCACTTTCACTTCGCTTCGCTCTACACCGGCCTTGGCCATAACCCGCAGAGCGGCCTCAGCAAAAAGCTCGCCAAGCAGCACGCTGAGGCGGCACAACTCCTCCCCGCCGAAGGTATTGGGGGGATAAATAGCAAAAATCCGCTGGCGCACTTCAGCCGGAAAGGGCATAACCTCGTGGGCCAGCAGGGTAACTTCTCTAGCGGTCCGGCAACCCCTTGTCCGGATCAAGGCGGCGCTGATGCCATCGCAGGACGTCCCGGCCATCAGTCCAATAGCCAGACGTGGCTCAGAAGGATCGTACATCTTCTATGCTCCTATCCAGTTAGAACTTCTTCATTCGGTTATCGTTATCTTCCGTAACTCCCGCGGATGGTCAGGGTCAAACCCTTTAGCTACGGCCAGATGAAAGGCAAACAGCTGCCCTAGAACCGCGAATGGTAGCGGGGTGAGCGCTTCCGGCAACTGCAGGGCGATGTGGACAGGAGTGGTGGCGACGGACAGCATCTCCTCACTGTCGCTCAGGACGATCAGGTCCACCCCTCGCTCACGGAGCCGCTTAGCCACCTCCATCAGATTGGCGAAAGATCTCCCTCTTGGCGCGACCATTATCACAGCCAAACCCGGCTCCACTATGGCGATGGGACCGTGCAGGAAGTCAGCCGCAGAGTAGGGCTGTGCCAGGATATAACTGGTCTCCTTTATCTTGAGGGCGATTTCAAAAGCAGTAGCATAGTTATAGCCCCGCGAGATCACCAGACAACGCTTCAGGTGTCGATAGTCACCCGCATAGCGGCGGAGCCTTTCTTCCAGAGATAGAGCCTTTTCTATCTCTGTGGGAAGGGTTCTGATAGCAGCCCACATCTCCTCATCCTGACACAATTCAGCCGAAAGCATGCTGAACAGGGTCAGCTGGGTCGTATAGGTTTTGGTAGCGGCAATGCTCCTCTCGCGGCCAGCATGGGAGAGGAGTACATGGGCGGCTTCCCCAGCCAGGGGCGAATGGGGCTCGTTGGTGATGGCCAGGGTGCAGGCCCCTTGTCTTCTGGCCTCTCTGGTCACCTCCAGGATGTCCACGGATTCTCCCGACTGAGAGACGGCTATCACCAGGGTCCCCTGTAGCCGGGGCGGAGACTTATAAAGGGTGTACAGCGATGGAGCGGCCAGGGCAACCGGCCAGCGGTTATATGACTCGAAAAGGTATTTGGCAAAGATGGCAGCATTGTCGGAACTCCCCCGGCCAGCGATGATGACCATATGCACATCCCGCCTGCGCAGCTCCTCGGCTGTCTCCTTTACTTTGGTTGCTTCCGCGGCGATGGTCGCCGCAATAGCCCGCGGCTGTTCAAAGATCTCTTCGCGGAGCACATACTTAGGCCCCATTTCTCCATCCTTCCAGGATCATCCCCTCAACATGTCCGCGCGATAGGCCACCTCTCCCCCCACGATAGTCATCAGCACCTCCAATTGGGGGCTCAAAATGGCCATATCCGCATCGTAGCCAGCAGCGATCTTCCCTTTACTTCCATCTATGCCCAAGACTCTGGCCGGTGTCAGGCTGGCCATCTCCACAGCCTCCCTCAACGTACAGCCAGAGCAATTGATTATGTTTCTTACGGCCCGATCCATAGTCAAGATGCTGCCACTCAAAGTACCATCACTTAGATGGGCTGAAGTAGCGTCTATGATCACCTCTGCTTCTCCCAGGTGATACCTTCCTGGGGACATACCCATACCCTCCATAGCATCGGTCACCAGGGTTATACCTCGAGGCCCCTTGGTCAAATAGGCCAGCTTAACTGTAGCCGGATGAAGATGAACGTTGTCCACGATCAGCCCCACCCTCACCCTTTGATCCGTGAGCAAGGCTTCCCCCAAACGGGGCTGGCGGTGATGAAAAGAGGGCATGGCATTAAAGAGGTGCGTCCCATAAGATACGCCCCACTCGATGGCTAAGATGGCCTCATCGTAGGTGGCTGCCGAGTGTCCGACAGCCACCACCACCCCTTGATCCCTCAAGGCACGGATGATGACCTCTGCCCCTGGCAGCTCCGGCGCAAGGGTCACCATGGCCACTCCATCGGCCGAGAGTATCTCCTCTAAATCCCTCAGGTTAGGGGGACGCAGATACGCTTCGTGATGTGCCCCCTTGAAGCGGGGATTCAGAAAGGGGCCCTCCAGGTGAACGCCCAAAATGTGCGCCCAGCTCGGCATCTTATCCACCAGATGCAAGTTTTCCAATATGCTGGTATACTTTCCCAGGGGAGAGCTGATGATGGTAGGCAGGAAAGAGGTGACCCCACAGGACGGGAGCAAGCGACATATTTCGGCGATCTCCGTTGGGCCGCAGGTGAAGCTGCGGCCGAACCCACCATTTATCTGCAGATCAATGAAGCCCGGTACGATCCAACCAGCGCTGACCTGTATCGTCCGCTCACCCTCTTCACACCGCTCGGCCATCTCCCCCATTCGTTTTGGAGCTGTAGGCTCGGATTCCACGGCTACGATGCGGCCGTCTTCTATAGTGACCACGGCCGATGGCCGTTCCTCTTCGGGTGTCAGGATGTTGCCCCTAAGGATCAGTCGTCTCACGGCCGACTCTCAGAGATTATAAGTATGGGTGAGGGCTTGTTCTTTCTCAAAGAAGCCCTTCAACTTGGCATAATTCCTCTTCACTTCGGCCAGTTCCTTACTCTTGGCCTCTGGATCCACCAGGGCCTGATAGAGGATGGCCCCCTCCGCCTCCCTGGGGATGGGCAGGTCAAGCAGATGACAGATGGTGGGGACGATGTCGGTCAACCACATCGTCCTTCCCATGAGATAATTCCGCTTCACCCCTGGACCAGACATTATGAACAACCCTTTGAGGGACCCCACCCCGAACTCAGCCGTGGGCAGATGGGGACCGTGTTGTGCCCCAAAGTGAGGGCTGACGGCATAGACCACGTCGCCGGTACGCTCACCGTACAATCCCATGATCCGCGCATCCTCCCGCCTGAGAGCTAGGACGATAGGCCTTCTACCCGTCGTGGGCTCCACATAACTATAGAGGGCCTCGATGATCTGGTCCCGTACCTGCTCGTACTCCTCGCCGCGCTCAACGATGCCCTGGGGGTCTCGCCCCTTGAGGTTGACATAGACATAGCAGGAACGCTGGACGACGGCGCGGCTCTTCGACCAATCTATCTCCCTTTGCCCCGCCGGGATATCCAACCAATCTACCTCCTCCTGTCCGGCTGGGACATCCTTGAATATCGTTAGGCCGGCCTCGGCCAGGGCCTTGACCGGGGCGAAGGAGGCCGTGGTGGCCTTAGCACCATGGTCCGAGACGATGATAACCAGCGTTTCCTCACCAGCCAGGGCCGTGATGCGGCCGATCAGCGCATCCAAATTCTGGTATACGGCCAGCTCTAACCCTTGATAATCAGCAGCTTCCTGTTCATTCGACGCCGTCAGCGGATCGAACCTGTGACCGAAGATATGATACATCCAGTCGGGGGTGTGGGCGTGCAGGAAGAAGAGGTCCCATTGTTTATGAGCGAGGAGATAGCAGGCGGCATCGGCCAACCAGGCATGTTGAAAGGCGAAGGAATCCAGGAAGGTCTGCTTGCCTATCCACTCCGGATCGAGTAACCCCACCCCACGGGTCATGGGTAGTCCCTCCTCAGAGGATATCTCCGCCGCCAGCGACTCCGGGTAAGACCATCCCTCCAGCGCGCAGAGCCCGGTAACGTACAGACACAGCTCGGTTGCCTCTGGGGACAGCCTCACCAACCGACAACGGAAGGCGGCCTTCTTTGGGCCATCATGGGAAGCAAACTCGGCCACTATGCGCTGGCTCCATTCCCCAACGCCCAGGTCAGCGAAGGCCGCTGCTGCATCCTTCGTCTCAGACAGAAGGATGCGATCATAGCCATCGCCCGTGGTGTCCAGCACTAACAGATGCCATGTCTTCGGCTCCAGCGGGAATCTGGCCCGGCGGTAGACCAGGGGCAGCTCAGCCTCCAGGCTCCGTTTGGCTGGGGGCATATTTTGCCAACCGCGGGCCTCTTGGAGCTCAATCTCCGTGGCTAAGGGATGCACCTCGGTGGAGAAGACCTGATCGTCGCAAAGATCGCAGAGATAGAGGAGTCCCAGCCGTACATCCCCCCGATAAATATTGCGCCATTCGTTGATTCCTAATCCAACCCCGCCGAGCTGGTACCCCTCTTCTAAGGTGGGCGGCCAGGTGGATGGCCAGTTGATGATGATGCTCTTCTTGCCCACCCGCGCTGCCGCATCCCAGATATATTCGGCTTGACAATCAGCGCTATCGAAGCCCTGATGCAGCTGATCGAAGGGGTCACCAGGCCGGTGAACGGTGAAATCGGTGATGCCGTGGGTACCCGGCCAGGCCCCGGTGACGATGGTCGTCCAGTTGGGTGGAGTGATGGTGGGGAAAGGGACGAGACAATCGATGGCGTAGACGCCGTTTTCGATCAAACGGGCGATAGTCGGCAGTTTGCCCTGCTTAGCGTAGTCGTAGACCCGTTGGGCTATGGGGGCATCCAGACCGATGACCATCGCCTTCTTGGGCATTTTGATCATAATCTATCCTCCTGATTGTGACCCCTCTAGCGTACTCGCAGGACCAGGTGCGGGACACCAGCGGTGGTTCTTGCGGGGAAAGTCTTTGGGTCCTCAGCAGTAATTAATATATCGTTATAATCATTTTACCACTGCAAATCTCTGTGTCAAGCAGCTTGACCGGGCAGACAAAATCGGCTATACTATCGGCTGCGGGGCGTAGCGCAGTCCGGTTAGCGCACCTGTATGGGGTGCAGGTGGTCGTGCGTTCGAATCGCACCGCCCCGACCATATGCAACTTTCGTCAATTCTGGGGGAAGATTGAATCAGACGCTAATAAAAACCCAACTATTGAGACTTTAACAAAAATTGCCAAGGCGTTAAATGTTAGAGTAGACGATTTAATAAAAGAGTAAAAATATGCGATCAATACCTGACAAAAAGACAATCAAAACATTGGTGCATACTGCCGTTGAGTCCTACGCTCAAGGTTTTCAAGCTAGGCACGAGGGTGAAGTAGATAATCCGGAAGGGATTATCAATATGAAAATCCACAATGTTTTTATTGAAGCGTTAGGCAAAGAAATTCAATATTACACCGCACTTGTGCGGTCCTTAGATAGTTTGTTGGGGAATATGTTGGAATCGCTGGCTATAAACATCGCGACATTGAGTTTTGAAGTTAAAAGAAATGTTGAAGGCCCATTGGCTGTTGAACAGACAAGAGTTATTGCAGAATTGCTAGAAAAATACAAGAGGCACGAAATAAAGCCGAGCGTAAAAGATTATCAGGTTTTGCGTACAATCTCTACTAAGGATAGAGCACCCATAAAGCGACATGATAGCGATTACTATTTGATTGATAGGGAGACAAATGCTCATCATCTTATTGAGCTTAAAATCGGCGGCGACTTAGATAATAAGAAAGCCCGTTCAGAAAAAGAAGCGATTTTAGAACAGTTTGCAATGCTCTCAAATGTTTTACCACAAAAAACGGAGATCAATATCTTTTTCGCAACTGCTTATAATCGTTATGGCGAAAATAAACCTTAGAGACAGGAGAGAGTAAAACAATTTTTCGCTGAGGAGGAACTTCTTATTGGAAAAGATTTTTGGAATTTTGTTTGTCGTTCTGATGTGAGTTATAAAACTGTCCTTGAAGCATATAGAGAAAGCGCGCCTCTAATTAGGACAGCGTTGGACTCTATTAAAAAAGTTTATATTGGTTAACTTAACTATGGAAGAAAATTACAAATTACATCTGGGCGATAGTTATAAGATAATAAAGGAGATACCTTCTGTCTCTATTGATTTGATTCTTACAGATCCGCCTTATAATTTGAGTCCATATTCTACAGGAAATATAAAGCTCTCTTGGCGAAAAGAAATAAACAATGATTTAGCCGAATGGGATAAAGCGGAGTTCAAGCCAAGTGATTGGGTTACTGAATTTAAAAGAATATTGAAACCAACAGGAAATATTTTCGCCTTTTGTAGTTATAACCTTGTAGGCAAATGGCATGAAGCGTTTGATCCAGAGTTTGATACTTTTCAATTCATGGTTTGGCACAAAACGAACCCCGTGCCTAAAGTATTACGAGCCGGATTTCTCAATAGTTGTGAGCTTATAGTTTGTATGTGGAATAAGGGGCATATTTGGAACTTTACCAACCAAAAGGAAATGCATAACTTTATTGAATCTCCTATTTGCATGGGGCCCGAACGAATTAAAACCCCCTTTCATCCCACACAAAAACCGATAAAGATACTGGAGCATATTATTAAAGTTGCTTCAAAAGAGGGCGATGTAGTTTTTGACCCGTTTATGGGTGTTGGCTCAACCGGAGTTGCGACGTTTAATTTGGGAAGAAAGTTTATTGGTATAGAAATAGATGAAAAATACTACAAAGCTGCAGAGCAGAGATTGAGGACTTCAGCGGCAAAATTAAAATTATTCAAAATCTATGGAGAATAAAGCTAAGCATTTAGAATTCATCCAGTCCATAATCAACAGAATGGCTAATAATCCTTTCTTTATGAAAGGATGGGCTATAACTTTGGTAGCCGCTTTGTTTGCTTTATCCTCAAAAGATGCGGATAAAAAATATGCTGTAATTGCCTTTTTGCCTGTTGTAACTTTTTGGATCTTAGATGGTTATTTTTTATCTAGAGAACGAGCATTTAGGCGTTTATATGACAAGCGCTAATAAGGATAGCTAACTCTCACTTTGAGCGCAGCTATCCTTTTTGGGTACGCTAGATTCTTTATCCGCCTTGACCGCTCAGCGTCTCTTCACGCCTCTTGCGCACACTATGTACGATCTTTTCGCCCTCCAGAACCATCTCCATCATCCCCACCTGCTCCTCGTACACTTGCGGATCCACTTGAGCCTTGATCTCCGGCTCCAAAATATGATAAACGGGCAGTCCCAACGGGACCCCGGCCAATGGACCAGCATAGGTGGGATCACCAACGGTCACCGTCTCGGCCACGATCTCAGCTGCATCAGCGCTGGGTGCACCAAGCACCACCACCAGACCCTCCTGACCGTGTTCCTCGACGATCCGCTTGATCATCCCCTGATCATCCAGATCCATCGCCCCGGCCGCCGTTCAGACGAAACACTGCGTCACCGTATAGACCACCTCGGCCCCAGCTGCCTTAGCACAGGCGGCGATGGCCGGGCCGGGTACGCCGTCCCGTTCCCCGATGGCGATGACCTTCTTGCCTCGCAAATCCATCACTGCTCACCTCCCTCTGAATGCTCCGCTGGGGAGTTGTTCACCAACTCCCGCACCATCTCCAGCAAATCCTCTGCGCTCACCTCACCCGCCAGCCTCTTTATCTCCTTACCACCCCCATAAAAGAGGAGGGTCGGAAGGCTGAACACCTTTTGGTCGATACACAGCCGCCGGTTCTCAGCGGCGTTCACCTTGACCACTTTCAACTTCCCGGCATACCTCTCCGCTATATCTTCCACCGCTGGTAACAGAGCCAGGCAGGGCACACAGCGCGGCCCCCAGAAATCAACCAACACCGGCCCAACCTGATCGAGCACCTCGCTGGCGAATCTCTCCCGCGTCACCTCAAGCAACATCCATCCCCCTCCCATTCCGCTCCAGCAGGAACGACATCCCATCGGAGAGATTAGTCATCCGTCCCAAAAACAGGCTCCCCTTGGCCACGAACATGGCCCTTTCCATCTTTCCTGCCAGCATGGCCTCTCGGGCGTGCCCCAGGAAGGGGATAGCCGCCGGGATATGCCCTTGCGTCGGGGAGAACCCGGGCATGCCATGGATAGCGATGAACTCCTCCAGCGCGGTGGGCTCAATCTCGTGGCGGATGGCGGCCATCCCGGCGATCAGCCGATAGTTGTTCCGTGGCACATCGCCACTCCCCGCTGGCTCGGTGATCTCCGGGTTGTGCATCTCCAGGGCATACTTGTCCACATCTGTTAGGCGCATGCCCAACCTATCCAAAGGCTCAACCACCAGGGCCTGCACCAGCACCTGAGGAAGTGTCCCCAAGCCGATGTTGTGCTTGCCCACAACATCGAGCCGAATCAGAGGATTTTTGCCATCATCCGGCCCAATGAGTATGGCCACCGCGGCCAGGACATCCTCCATTAGCGGCATCCCCTTGGCCAGATGCCCCTTGAACTTCATCCCCAACTTGGCAAAGGATCCGCCCCCAATGACGGCCACGTTGCGATACAGCCCCGCCTGCACCAGACCGGCGGCGATGACGATGGCATGCAGCGGCGAGCAGCAGAAGGCCTTGATGTCCGCCCCACTGGCATTCGCACATCCAGAGAGCTCACCCACTGCCTTGGCCAGGTTGCCTCCACCCCGCTGGTAGCGATCTCCCACCGCCTCCTCCCCACTATTCAGGATGTAGTCCACCTCCTCAGGGGCCAGTCCATCCCCACGAGAAAGAAGGTGGCGCAAGGCCAGGGCCGCTGAAGCCTTACAGGCCAGGTTCTCCATCATCACCCGAGCCGAGAGGGCCTCATCCTCATCGTGCGCCTGCAGGACACAGCCAACCAGCTGCTGCGGGGCAAGGTAGACGGGCAGGGTCAGTCCCTGCTCGATGCTCTCCTCAATGGCCTCCCGTGGCGTGCCCTTCTCCAGACGAGCCAGATCCACAGCTGTCAGGAGGGGATGACCCCTTAACGATTCCCTTACCCTGGCTAGGAAACCCTCCTCCAGGAGGAGTAGATTGAATTCATCAGACACCTTCATAAAGCCATAGAACTCCTCCTCCGGCATGATCTCCCCATAGGGACCCTGCCGAGACGCCCCCGGCGCTGGATGAGCATACCATGGTCGTTCCACATTCCAAAGGTCATCCGGGTGGAGGTTTCCAATGAAGACCTGATGCGGAGGATAGGACTTAGCCTCCTCATAGGTGCGCAGGCTCCGCAGGAAAGCGCCTAAAAGGGACTCGCCCCCCTTAGGCAGCTCCCGGCAGGGCTTAGAGCCGTGGCGCACCACCCCCGGCACATGGGCCAGGAAGTAGGACACCCCCTTCACCACCGGAAAGTCCATACGTTTACCCCTCTCCTTAAGATTCCAGGGTTTCAGAAACGCGGCGCTCCTCTTAGACGATGGCTTCGGGCACCTCGAAGATGGTCGGTCCTTCCACCTTCGTCTGGAGGGTGCGCAGAGCGGTTTCAATTATCCGTCGCCGCAATTCCCTCTCCCGCTCAGGGGTCCTCTCCGGATTGCCGAGAGGATGAGGGATGCGCCCCACACGCACGATGCGCGGGGCACCCACCTGTTGGGCCACGGAGATCATAGCCGTTATCAACACGGTCGGTATGCCTGCCCTCTCTATCTCTTTGGCGATCGTAGCACCGCTACGCGTGCCGGTTCCTCAGGTGGCTGGAGAGATGACGGCATTCACGCCTGCCTCCAACAGCTCCCTGGCGATCTCCTGTCCATACTTGTGGGAGGCATCTATGCCCGTGCCGTTGCCGACTGTCACATAATAGACGTCTAATAGCTTACCGATGACACCCTCCCTCTCCAGGCTGCGTAACACATCGACCGGCAGGACACGATCCGGATCCTGGTTGGCCCAGGTGTTATCAAAACCGCCGTGAATGGCCTCGTGGGTCTCCCCCGTCAGGTCATTCAGCCCGGCGAGGGAGTACCTGCCCCATTTGCTGGCCCGCGCCCACTCGATGCGGTCGGGGTTTCCCTTGGGAACAATGCCCCCCTCAGTGACCAGGGCGATTGTCGCCCTGGAGAGATCGCTCACTGGTGGGGCCGGGGTGACCGGCTCATACCGCTCCACCTCCAGCTCGGTCTGAAACGGTTGTCCCTTGAGCTTGGCCAGAAGCATCTCCACGGCACGCTCCGCCCCAGTCTTCGTCTCAATCTCATTGAGACGATAGCCACGGGGCAGGTATCCCTCTGCGGCCGCCGAGCCTGGTTTCTCCCCCAGAGCCAGCTTGCAAGCCAGGTCAGCCAACTTCGGAGCAGCCTGAGCCAATCCCACAGCTGAGGGGGCAGTGGGCACAATATAGACCTGTCTCCGATACATCTCCACCGCTGGATTCTCAGGGTACATGGCGGTCACGGCCGGACAGTGCAAGCGTTCCTGGACGGCCTGGCAGAGGGCTCCACAGGCGAGCCCATAGCGCCCGGCATTGAAGGCAGGACCGGCAATGACCACCCCAGGCTGATAACGGGAGATCAATTCCAGAGCCTCGGCGATCACCTTCGCCTGGTTCTCCTGAAAGTAGTTATCGCCACAGATGAGGGTGGCCACGATCTGGCCCCGCTCACCCAACACCTTCTGAAGGGCGATGCCAGGTCCAACCGCCCCCTCCCTAGAAGTCAGCGGAAGGTCAGCCTTACCCTCACCACCCAGGCCACCGAAGAATTGATTGATATAGTGCACCACACGCACCTTCTGGTTCATCGTTTCTCTCCTTTCCAGTAAACTCACCTCAGTAAGGGCGGGCTACCACCTTCCCTGCCCCGAGCTGATTGACTGCTGTGTACACCTGTTCCAGGACGATGGTGAAGCCCTCGTTCGCCTTGACACCATAGCCACGGACCTCCGAACCGCCGATCACCTTTTTCATGGGTGGCAGTTCCAATAAATGGTCCTGTCCCCCCGTGCTCACGATAGCGTCGGCCTCCGGCACAGAGCTGACTAGGGGTTGATCACTCCCATCGGCCCCGCCATACTCGAAGGTGATGAAGGTCGTCTTGATGCCCAGCTGTTCACAGGCCTTGATCGTGAGCATTAGGTCGATGTTGGCGTTGCCGCCGCCCTCCTGGGTGAGAATGACACCATCAGCCCGCAGCAACTTGGCCAGATTGGCCGCATAGTTGGCCGATCTCTCCTTCCACATATAGGAGTAGTTGTGTCCCTTGGAGACAACCACACCTGCGAAGTTGAGCTCTCGCCCGTGACGCCGATAAAGCTCCTTGATCACCGGGTGATTACAATGCAGGTAGGTCGGATTCTTAACACAACCATAGACGTAGACACCGCTGACCACAGCTGTATCCAGGAACTCGTTAGGATGGATGATCGTGGGCAGCAGGTCATTAACATTTTTGCCGTAGATGAAGGTCTGGGCGAACAACCCTTGCGATTGAACCTGGTTGATATAGGCGACGCGGGGCAAGGCTGGGTCAACCTCACCCAGCTCATAGGTATCCACCCAGTCCGCTGGCTGGCCACGGGTGCTTTCCGCCAGATAGACGGCCGCCTTCAGTCCAGCGCGTCGCATGGCGTTATCGTATTCATCGTTGGGCAGGCCCTCTACAGGTGTGAAGACGAGCACCACGTTCAACGTCTCTGAAAACAGACAGTAGGGCGCAGCCGGTCCAGACATATCGACGATGGCCTCTCTGGCTGTCAACAGCCCTTTCGGATCAACGGGGAACTGGGCCGATTCCAAAATGGCCAGGCCAGCAAGCCGATGCGTCCGTCCTTCCCCAACGGTGCGCGGCGGACCTAGAAAGCCGGGGAAGGTATAACCTGGCCCCGTCACCTTCAGGCGGGGCTCAAGCGCATCCAGGACGTGGATGATACGCGTCTCCTCCCCAGGACGGGCCAGCTCTATCTCCACGTTCCTCAGGTTTTCGTCCTCGAGCAGGAGCCGCTGCAACTCCTCCCGATCGATGCTTAGCGTCCCATCCTGCAACGCTGTACGGGGACCGAAGACGACGTCTTTGACCTCAAATGTAGCCAACTCCAGTCGCATGGCCAACCTCCTCTCGAATCTCTAAGCATGGTCGTATTAACGACAACCACACGATTGACGGTGTACCAGGGTCGTTTCCAGGACAATGTTCTCCTCGTCCACCTGGTCGCCCCGCATACAGGCAAACAGCAAATCCACGGCTGTGATCCCTATGGCCCGAATCGGCTGTTCCACACAGGTCAGGGGAGGAGAGATTAAGCGACTCCACTCGCTCTCACCAAAGCCGATCAGGGCCATATCGGTTGGACAGCACCGCCTCTGGTCATTAAGGGCATGTAACACGCCCAGGGTCATCAGAATGCTACAGGCGACGATGGCCGTTGGTGGCTGCTCCATTTCTAAGAGATGCCTCATCCTTTCCCTCGCCTCGGCGACGCTGAGAGGACTGTATTGGCAGAGCTCCTCGTCTGGAACGAGCCTATAATCGTTATGGGCCATCAGGTAGCCCTCACGGCGATCCTGTGTTGTGCTCACCCCCTCCAAACCGGGGAGGAGGGCGATGCGCTCGTGCCCAAGCTGAATCAGGTGCTCTACCGCCTGGTAGGCCGCCAGGCGGTTATTGACGATGACGGCGGGGATAGCCACCCCTTCCAGGCGGCGGTTAATGAGCACTATGGACAGCCCTTTTGCCCCGAGAGTGCTCAGGAAATCGTGGGCGCCCCGCGATGGGGCAACGATAAGACCATCCACGCGCCTGGCGGCCAGGGTCTCAAGGGATCGTTTCTCCTCGGCGAGGCCTTCATCGGTATTGCAAATGATGATGTTATAGCCATAGTGGCCGGACTGATCGGCCACGGCCCGGGCGATGGCCATGTAAAAGGGATCCCCGATATCCGAGATGACCAAGCCGATCGTCCGTGTACGCTGCGAGCGCAAGCTCTGGGCTACGGCATTGGGGCGATAGTGCAGCTCCTCGATGGCTTGCTGAACCCGCTGGCGGAGCGATTCCCGCACAGGGAAGGTATCATTGATGACATTTGAGACGGTGCCCACCGAAACGCCGGCGCGGCGGGCCACGTCGATGATCGTCGTCACAGCTCACCCTTAAACAGTCTACTTGAAACGTTTCAATTATAACAGGAAAGGGATGCTGTATCAAGGATAGATCCAGGCATTAACAAAGCGGCTGAAATGATTTATACTCTGGTAAAGGAGCCGGCCGTGAACAGCTTTACTGCCCACCTACTCCGCTTCCAGGGGAAGGTGACTAGCCCTATCCTTCTAAACGAGCACAAAGGGTCAGCCCTGCGCGGGGCTTTCTTCCACACCCTACGGGATAGGTTTTGTCTGAAGCGGGAGCAGCCCTCCTGCCAACCCTGTCCCCTTCACGCCAGCTGCCCTATTTGTGCTTTGGTCGCCACGGTAGATGAGGAGAGCCCACGGGGGGTGGATGTGCCCCGGCCGTTCGTTATTGATCCCCCACTCGAGCCCCAGATTCGCTACGCGCCGGGGGAGCCGATCGCCTTTGGACTGACCATCTTCAGCCAGGCGCTGCAACTCTTTCCCTATGCGATCATCGCCTTCCATAAAATGCGCCAGACAGGCATCGGGCAGAAAATCCCTGGAGATGATGGCCGCTGGCGCCGTGGTTGCTTTGTTTTAGAGCGCATAGAGGCCATTAATCCGTTGACAGGCGAGCGTCATCTGGTGTATGGCGGTGCGGACGAACTGGTGCATGTACCTGATTGCCCGGTCCGCCACGAACACGTGCTGTCCTGGGTGGCTGATCACCTCAAGACAGCAGGGAGTACGGAGGGCTCTCTTACAATTACCATCCAATTGCTTACGCCCTTACGCTTGATCGAGAGTGGACAGCTAGTGAGACCATTACGTTTCGTCCCCTTTATCCAGCGCCTCTTTGAACGATTGAGCAGCCTAACAGCCCACTATGCTCAGGAGAAGCTGGACCTAAATTTCGCCTCTCTCCTGGAGCAGGCCCAAGCCGTAAAGGTGGTGGAGGATAAGACAGATTGGGTAGAGTTGCAGAGCTATTCAACGCGACAGGGGCGTTCGATGCCCATTGGAGGATGCATCGGCCAGATAACCTTCACCAACCAGCTGACACCATTCCTACCCTATCTGGTCTGGGGACAGTTCACCCATGTAGGCAAGGATGCTACTAAAGGCAATGGCTGGTACACCATCGTGACCAGGCCCTAAATCCGCCCGGGGGGAGCGCCGCAATAGGGGTTAAAGGGGACGCAGCTCGGTAAGGGTGCCCCCAGACTAAACCCCCAGGGCCGCCCTGAACCACCTGCGGGCCTGCCCGCCGCAGGGGGGGGGGACGCCGCACACGGCCAATTTGACAATCCCCAGCGGATAAGGTATAATTGTCACGGTGGTACTGCGCTAGGCGCAAGACTGTGCGCTCGGACAAACATACTCGCTACCTGCGGCACGCGGGGTCTTTAGAAACCGTCTCACGTACAGCTCTCGACGACCAGGCGGACCAACTATTATTATGAAAAGGAGGTCAGAGATGAGCATGGTGGACAAGACCCTTCAGTGTCGCGAATGTGGGGCGAGCTTCGTTTTCACAGCTGGTGAACAAGAGTTCTATGCCAGCCACGGCCTGCGCAATGAGCCGACTCGCTGTCCTAGTTGCCGGACAGCCCGTCGCTCCCAACGCTACGGTGATAGATCCTGGGGTAGTGACCGAGCGTATACTCGCACTCCCCGCGAGATGTATCCGGCCGTTTGCGCCGAATGTGGCGCACAGACGACGGTTCCGTTCTTACCCAAGAACGACAAGCCTGTCTATTGCAGCGATTGCTACGATAAGATTCGCTCCCGCCGCTGAGTAAGCACATCCAGAGAGGGGGCCAATCCCTTGGCCCCCTCTCCTTGGCCAAATTAGGCAGCCTAAGATAATAGGGATGCTCAAACGTGTAGCCACCTTCAATGTGCCGTACTATGCGCTAGATTTACAGCAGGCGGATTACGTTATCTCCTACTTGAAGGGGGTGCCCGGGGTGAAATCAGCCGTCCTTTATGAGATCAGCGAGGGTGATCCCCATTATTGCCTAGAGGTGGAGATCGAGCAGGACGATCCGGCCCTGGCCTCACGCCTGCAGGGCTTGATCACCCAGTATACACCCTTCATCAGCGATCTTACCCTCAAAGTCTATAAGCCTCTGGCCGGGGCAAAAGAATAAGATCATAGCCTTTCATAGCGCTCAACATCTAAGACAAAGACAATGGCGCCCCCCACTTCAACCTCGATCGGATAGGGCATATAGAACTCCCCTGGCTCCATCACCGGCGGCAGGGGATTAACTAATTGTGTCCTGGTGTGACAGTTCTCCTGGATGAGAGATATAACCTCATCCACACGCTCATCCTCAACACCGACCAGGACCGTGGCATTGCTCTCTCTAAGAAAGCCGCCGGCCGTATGGATACGTGTCGTACGATAGTTCCGCTCAGTCAAGGCATCAATCAGCCCGCCGGCATCATCGCTATGGGTAATGGCTATGATCAATTTCATTCTCCAACCTCCTTGAGGGACCCTGTATTTTTAGGTTTAAGGGATGACCCCTCAGTGCTTCTCCCCACAAGCCAGCCCTGATGCTTCACCATCTCCTGCCCTATCCTCTCTTTGATCAACTGCTGTATCTGGAAAATCGGTAACGTACCGTCGATGACCAACCAACGCTGGGGCTCCTTCCTCGCCAGCTCAAGGTAGCCATGTCGGACATGCTCATGGAACAACAATTCCTCCTGTTCAAACCGATCAGGCGGCATCCCCTTCGTTGGGGTCGCACCTTTGCGCTTCAGCCCCTCTTCAGGGGAAAGATCAAGTAGAATGGTCACATCAGGCTTCAATCCGCCGGTAGCGAAGGCTATGACAGCCTCCACCAGATCCCTTCCTAAACCACGCCCGTAGAACTGGTAGGCCAGGGTAGAATCGGCATAGCGATCGCATATGACTATATGCCCCTGGGCCAGGTGAGGACGAATCTGTTCCTCCACTAGCTGAGCCCGTGAGGCAGCAAAAAGGAGCATCTCAGCGCGTGGCAACATAGGTAGATGATTGCCCCGAGTGACGATGCGGCGAATTTTGGCGCCCAGCGCCGTGCCTCCAGGTTCCTGCGTGAGGATGACAGTGTAACCCGACCGCGACAAATAGCGCTTGAGCAGCCGTGCCTGCGTAGTCTTGCCCGCCCCTTCAGGTCCCTCAAAGGTGATGAACATCTCGCCCTTATTCCTCAGCCTTGTAGATCTTCACTCTACGGTAGGGCTCCTTACCCAGGCTACGTGAGGATAGATTGTATCGTTCGGCGAGCTGATGCTGTAGGCGGCGGATGTAGGCATTCTGCGGGGAAAGCTCCACAGGCTCTGCACTACGTAGAATGCGTTCGATGGCCTCCTCGGTCTCCTGCACGGCCAGCCCAAGAGGGTCAGCAACTGCCTCCATCTCATATATGCTGGCCAGCGATTGCTGCATCTGAAGGACAGTATTACTTCTCAGGACGTATACCGGTATACCATTCGCCTCGGCATCGCGAAGGGGCATGGGTTTTCTGCGGTAGTAATTCTTGAGGGTCATTATCGCATCGGCCGACTTGAGATCCTTAGTAATGACCGCCGGGAGATGCATCTCCCTGATGACCTGTTGTAAGCTATCCTGGTTCAGGCCGTAAGGATAGATATGCATCGTGCGCAGGGCCGCTTTGCCCCCTCTCCGAAAGGCGGTGACCTCTTGCGGTGTGGGAGCACCAACCGGGTATGTAGCCTGCTCCACGCGCATCTGTCCCTCTTCATCCAACGAGCGCACCTGGGGTGAGATCGGTTGCCCACGCAAGATCGAGTCGACCACTCTAGCCACATCCTCGTGAACGGCTACCCTCTCCCAATTCTGAATTTCGACGATGACATCAAAGGTAGGCGGCGCTTTGCGCTCCAGGATGGACTTCTGAGTGCCACGCCGCCTCGCCTCCTCATCACCAAGGGTAACCGTTTGAATGCCGCCGATCAGATCAGAGAGGGTAGGGTTAAGGATGAGATTCTCCAGGGTGTTGCCGTGGGCGGTTGCCACCAGCTGGACGCCCCGCTCAGCAATCGTCCGTGCTGCGGCTGCCTCCAGTTCCGTGCCTATCTCATCGATGATAATCACTTCCGGCATATGGTTCTCAATAGCCTCGATCATCACGGCGTGCTGGAGAGTGGGCGTAGGAACCTGCATACGGCGAGCGTGTCCGATAGCCGGATGTGGGATATCACCATCGCCGGCTATCTCATTTGAAGTATCGACAATGACCACCCGTTTTTGAAAATCGTCGGCTAAAACACGGGCCACTTCCCGCAACATGGTTGTCTTGCCCACGCCTGGACGCCCTAGCAACAGGATATTTCGACCACTCTCCACGATGTCTCTAATGATGGCAATCGTGCCAAACACGGCGCGGCCAATGCGGCAGGTTAAGCCGATGATCCGGCCTTTCCGGTTACGGATGGCCGAGATGCGATGCAATGTCCGCTCGATGCCCGCTCGATTATCATCACCGAATTCGCTAATGCGAGTGATGACATAATCAAGGTCCTTCTCAGCAACCTCATCCGGGCTCAGCACCACCTCCCTGCCCGGAAAACGAGCCTCGGGTACCCGTCCCAGATCCAGCACAACTTCCAAAAGGTTGTGACGATCGTTGAGATTCCATAGCGGTTCACTGATGCGGGGAGGCAACGCGGCGAGCAGAGCTTCTAGATCATCAGTTATCTCCCGTTTTACCATCATACCCCCTTAAACAGACCTTAGACACCAAACCACAGATCAGGATAGACCACAAGAGACGATTTCATCCTCACCAATCTGTGGCCTGGTGTCCAATGTTATGCCCGAACCGGCATCAAGCGACGCTCTGGCACGCGCACCACGAGGGCCTTGGCAAATAAGGCGTGCTCGGCTATCAGTTCAAAACCCTCCTCCTCAAGGAACAGCCGTAAATAGCCCTGATAACTGTGCACTGGACAGACCACCGGGCCACCATGTCCCAAATGATTTAGTCCGTAGTGGAGCAAGGCAGTCATCGTCGCCCTTTCTTGGGGTTGCAGCAGAAGAATCAAGCAGCGCGACTGGGGATAAATTTGTAGCCAAGCCGTTATTGTCCCCCCCTGTTCCAGGACGAAGTCGGTGCGGCCACAGGGCAGCAATGATGGCCAGCCAGCTGGACGCGTGCCCCAACTGTCAATGCGACGCCACTCATATAGCGTCATACCCTCAAATTGTCTCACCTGAGCAGGCACTGTGGCGCAATATAACCTAAAGACGGCCTGATAGTCAGAGCGGTTTCGGCGTCGCAGATTTGGCAATGAGACAGCATAATGGCGATTTGATCGGAGCCAATAGATATATTCACTGGAATACAGCGTGAAACCAGCACCACTTGCCGCCTGTGCCACCGGACTATCTGCCCGTATGCGGAGGAAGACCCTTTCCACCCCATCCTCCGCGGCGGCCTTGCATAAGTGTTCCAGTAGCTGGGCATAGGCGACGTCTGCCTCCGGCGTTGGCTCGGCCAGCAGCTGATCAATGTCCCAGACATCCGTACCTATCCGTGCCCTAGCGCCGATGAGGCCACTTATGCGGCCGTGCTGCACCTGTACCCAGCATTCGCGCAGGGGTCCGAGGGAGAGCGAGCGACTCAGAAAACCACGTATCGTGGGGATGCCTGACTCAGGCTCAGGACGAGTTAGGGCCTCATTGCACTTCACCTTGCGGCGCAGGGCCAGATAGGACATCAAATCGGTGGGCCGCGAAGCCCTGATCATCGCCTTATTCTCCACCTACTAAGGGCAGTCCTGCCCATGCCAGGCCTCGCTGACCATATTCAGAAAATAGCGATGAAATCGTAAGTCCTGGGTCAATTCGGGATGGAAGGCTGACACCAGCAGGTTCCCCTGTCGAGCAGCCACGATGTGACCGTCGCCTGGAAGTCTGGCCAAGATCTGGACTCCCTCACCGACACTCTCAATATAGGGGGCACGAATAAAAACAGCGCGGAACGGCTCCTCTCCTAGCACAGGTATGAGCAAATCCACTTCGAAGCTGTCTATCTGCCGTCCAAAGGCGTTGCGCCGGACCACGATATCCATCACCCCCATAAGGGGTTGCTCGTACGGGCCGATATCCTTAGCTAAAAGGATCATCCCGGCACACGTGCCGTAAATGGGCAAGCCACGGTGGGCCAAACGTCTTAACTCCGGCAGGAGGTCGAACCTGACCAGCAGCCTACCGATGGTGGTGCTCTCCCCGCCGGGGATCATCAAGCCAGCGAGACCTTCCAATTCCTCCACTAACCGGACGGGACGGCCCTCCACACCTAGGCGATGCAACGTGCCCAGATGTTCGGCGAAGTCGCCCTGTAAGGCGAGCACCCCAACCTGAAGAGGCGTTGTCCCCTTCCTACTCTGAGCAAAAGGGATTGAAGCGGTATCCAGTCGCTGCCCGGCAGTGACGAGCTCAGCGAGACGTTCACGGTCCCTTACGGTCATTGACTACCACCCTCTTACGGCCATCAGCTCTTCCTTGGGGATAGTACTGATTTCCAGTCCCCGCATTGGCACGCCAAGACCTTTAGAGACCTCAGCGATGATCGCCGGGTTATTATAATGGGTGGTAGCCATAACGATAGCCCGTCCCCGTTCGGCTGGGTTTTCCGACTTAAATATGCCAGAACCGACGAAGACACCATCAGCCCCCAGCTGCATCATCAGGGCCGCGTCGGCCGGCGTAGCGATGCCACCAGCGGCGAAGTTGACCACGGGAAGCCGGCCGGTCTGAGCTACCTCCACGACCAGCTCGTAGGGCGCTCCCAACCTCTTCGCCTCGGACATCAACTCTTCCCTAGGTAACCCTTGTAAGCGTCTTATGCCATCCATCACGGCGCGCATATGGCGCACCGCTTCGACCACGTTCCCCGTGCCCGCCTCACCCTTCGTTCGGATCATCGCCGCTCCCTCGCCAATGCGACGCAGAGCCTCCCCCAGATCCCGCGCCCCGCAGACGAAGGGAACCTTGAAATCGTGCTTGTAAACGTGGTGCTCTTCATCAGCCGGGGTAAGCACCTCTGACTCATCGATATAATCAACCCCAAGGGCCTCAAGTACTTGGGCCTCAACGAAATGGCCAATGCGACATTTGGCCATCACCGGGATGGAGACTGCCTCCATAATCTCAACGATCAGCTTGGGATCGCTCATACGCGCCACGCCCCCAGCAGCGCGAATGTCGGCCGGCACACGTTCTAGGGCCATTACAGCTACGGCGCCGGCGGCTTCAGCGATTCGGGCGTGCTCAGGAGTGACTACATCCATAATAACCCCACCCTTGAGCATCTCTGCCAAGCCCTTCTTGACAGTCCAGGTTGCTTTTTCCATCTATATCGCCTCCCCAACTAGCTCATTATAACCATCTCAGAAAAAACCCTTTTATGATTGCTACATATTCATTTATTAAATTTTATCACAGCGATAGGGCCCTTAGCAATCTTTTGGGAGTTCCAAGGGGGCACAGCCCCTTTGGCAGGGGTCTGGGGGACACAGCCTACATCCAATTTCTCCCTTCCTCCCGCTGGATGGGGAGTGCAGAGTCCGCCGAAGGCAGATTCTGCTGGGGTTTGAGGTATCCCCAAATCTTTATTCCCCCTCTCCCGCCGGAGCAAGGGGAGGTCAAGGAGGGGGGCGCAGCCCCACTACTTGGAGTGAATCGGGATACAACCTAGATCCAATCCCCTTCTCTCAAGGGGGTAGTCCAGAAGGGGGATCGCCCCCTTCTAGGATGGTTCTAGGGCTCCGCCCTAGCCTAGTTCCCCCTTCTCCCACCTCATGGGAGAAGGGGGCAGGGGGATGAGGGTATCAACCAACAAAAAGCCCGCAGGGCTACCTTGAATCCGCCAAAGGCGGATTTGGGAAGAGATATTCACTCTCCTGGAGGCAAAGCGCGAGGGTCTGCTGCGAAACAGGAGGGCACATTGACTTCCAACGATGGCAAACACATAATAGTGACGTACTGGAGGTCTCCCCGGCTACCGAAGTGATGAACCCAAATATTGGGCGCTACTGAATGCTGGCTTATTGTGCCCACACCCTGAGACACTACTTTGCTACACATCTCCTGGAAGACGGAAATGACCAAAAACAGTTCGTATCAGCCGTAACAGAAGGGTTAATACGAACCGGAATACGGATATAACCCGTTAGCTGCTATGCTGAAAGGAGCATGAGCTATGCGCATTCTGGCCATTGGTGGAACGGGTTTCATCGGCCCACACGTAGTAATGCGTCTGTGCGCTATGGGCCATGAAATAACCCTGTTTCACCGTGGTCACACTAAAGCCGACTTGCCCCTTGGAGTCGAGCACATTCTGGGCGATCGGCGGCACCTAGCAGATTTTGCCGGCGAGTTAAAGCACCTTGCTCCCCAGGTTGTGCTGGACATGTTCCCTTTCTCAGAACAAGATGCTCGAACGGTCATGAGCACGTTCAAGGGCTTTGCCCGCCGGGTGGTAGCCATCAGCAGCCAGGACGTCTATCGTGCCTACGGAACGCTCATCCGCATTGAGTCCGGCCCCATAGAGCGCGTGCCCCTGACAGAGGACGCACCGCTGCGCCAGAAGCTCTACCCTTATCGCGGCGAGACTCCTCGAAATCAGGAAGACCCAAGGCAATGGTTAGACGACTATGACAAGATATTGGTCGAACGAACTGTTATGGGCGATCCGGACTTGCCCGGCACGATCTTGCAACTGCCAACGGTCTACGGCCCAGGGGACAAACAGCACAGCCTGTTCGAATATTTGAAGCGTATGGACGACAACCGCCCTGCTATCTTATTGGGCAAAGGCCTGGCTAACTGGTGTTGGACACGAGGCTACGTTGAAAACGTCGCCGCCGCTATAGCGCTGGTCGTGACAGGCGAGCGTTCCATAGGTCGCGTCTACAACGTCGGTGAGAGGGAAGCCCTTACCATGGCTGAATGGGTGAGAACGATTGGGCAAGCAGTAGGATGGAATGGCAAGGTCGTTGTTGTCCCTGAAGGCCACCTGCCTGCCCATCTGGCGGCAGACATCAACACAGACCAACACCTTGTCGCTGACACCACCCGAATACGAAATGAACTGGGTTACGACGAGCCTGTGCCGCAAGACGAAGCGCTCAGGCGGACCATTGCCTGGGAGCGAGCACATCCACCCGCTAAAATTGATCCTGAGAGGTTTAACTACGCAACGGAAGACACTATCTTGGCCAGGTTGGAGCAGCACGGCCGCTAACACGGCATACACGACGCTTCGTTCAATGCCCTTCGGGCACTGCGCATATGCCGATCTCGTTAAGTGAAATTTCGGCCAGCCAACCCAGAGTGGAGGATGGACAGTCACTAATGAAACGATACGAAAGGCCAATATTCTCCTGGATTCTGGCCGTTCTTCTGCCCATTTTTGCAGTTTATCCGGCATTGGTCCATCCTGTGGAAGAGCATGCTTATGATGCAGCAACATGCCACATCTATCGTAGTGTGGTGTTTTCAGCTGCCCGTGCCGATGGTTGGCTTTATCCGCGCTGGGTGCAGCCAATTAATGCTGGGCTTGGCGGCCCTCTGTTCTCTTTTTACCCACCAATGGTGTACTTCTTCATGGATGCTCTACACGATTTGGGGGTTCCACACCCACTGGCCTGGCGCTTTATCGTGGCCCTAGCCCTACTTGCGGCTTCAACAGGTATGTTCAGCCTCGGACTTTCACTGTTCAAGAGAGCTGACGTTGCTTTGGTTTGTGCTGCTAGCCTCACCTATTCGCCTTACCTACTACGGGATCTTTTCGAGCGAGGGTCGCCTAAAGGAGTGGTTATTGATCCGATTGAACTTGCTGTTCGATTTCATCCGTTGTATACTTAAGCTAATGCGAGAGAGGCATCTCCTGTTAGGATATAGAGGAGGTTGGAGACCGTGAAAGTTTCCTGCTTACAAGAGAACCTGGCTAAAGGGCTATCCGTCGTAGGCCGGGCTGTACCCACCAGAAGTACACTCCCCATTACGAGCAACATCCTGCTGTCCACCGAGGAGTCACGTCTGAAGATGGCTGCCACTAACCTGGAGATAGGCATCACCTGTTGGATCGGAGCCAAGGTAGAGGAGGAGGGAGCCATCACCATCCCCGCTCGACTTCTAACCGAGTTCGTCAACTCTCTGCCTCCCGACAAGATCGAAATGACTCTCAACGCTCAGACACGGTCCCTCAACATGAGATGCGCTCGGTACGAAGCCAACATGAAGGGCATAGATGCCGAGGAGTTTCCTCCTATTCCGAAGATCGGTGATAAGGCGACCGTAACTGTGGAGCCTGGACTGCTCCACGAGGCCATCAACCAAGTAGCTTTCGCTGCCGCCACTGATGATAGCCGGCCCGTCCTGGCCGGCGTTCTGGCCAACTTTGAGGGCGAGGCCTTAACCCTAGCCGCGGCGGATGGCTTCCGTTTGGCTGTCCGCAAGGTAAACCTGGATCAAGTGGTACCTCAACCCCTGTCTATCATCGTACCAGCCCGCGCCTTGCAGGAGCTAGCGCGTATCCTGAGCGGCGAGGAGGAACCGGTCGAGATCACAGTCACCCCGAACAAGACCCAGGTGCTTTTCCACCTGAGCAACGTCGATTTAGTTTCCCGCCTGATTGAGGGTAATTTCCCGAACTACCAACAGGTCATCCCTCAACGGTATACAACCCGTGCCGTCTTAGGTCGGTCTGATTTCCTCAGTGCGGCCAAGATCGCTTCCCTCTTTGCCCGCGATGGGGCCAATATAGTTCGGCTGCAACTAGTGCCGGGTGAGGAGCTGACACCAGGCAAGATTATCGTTACCGCTACGGCAGCGGAGATCGGCGATACCGTGGGAGGCATAGACGCCATCGTGGAGGGAGAAGGCCTACAGATTGCCTTTAACGCCAAGTATCTGTCCGATGTCCTGGGGGTCCTGGGGGGTGGTCAGGTCGCCCTGGAGGTAACAAGCCCCTCCAGCCCGGGGGTGATACGACCGGTCAGCAGTGAGGACTATATCCACATCATTATGCCCATGCATACTACACGATAGGGCCATCCTTCAGGCGCCTTCTAACCCATCAGCCTGGCGCCAGCCCCAGGCACCCGATCCATTGACGTACATCCTACACTAGGCTTATAATGGCCATAGCCAAGTCATTGCCTGGTTTGGCTATGGTTAAGGAAGAGCCTGATGGACACCAACCCTCTCATCGGCACCTCTGGTTGGGTCTACGAGCATTGGAAAGGTATCTTTTACCCTGAAGGGCTGCCGCAGGCCCAGCAACTTAGATTTTACACAGCGCATTTCCCCACCGTGGAGATCAACTATTCCTTCTATCACCTCCCGAGCCGGGCTAACTTCGAGTCATGGCGGGAACAAACGCCCGAGGATTTCGTCTTTGCTGTCAAGGCCAGTCGTTACCTCTCCCACATCAAGCGGCTACTTAACTGTGCGGAACCGCTAGGACGTTTTCTGGAGAACGCGGCCGGGCTCGGGTCAAAGATGGGGGTAATTCTCTTCCAGTTCCCGCCCCACTGGGGAAAGAACATCGAGCGTCTCTCAGCCTTCCTGAATCTACTGCCACCAAATCGGCGTTACGCCTTCGAATTCCGCCACCCGAGCTGGCTAAGTTTCAATGTCTATGCCACCCTACGTGAACACAATTGTGCCCTTTGTCTCCCTGATCATCCGACCATGCCTCTGGACTTGCAGCTCACCGCCGATTTTACCTACATCCGGATGCATGGCGGGGCATATTCCATCGGCTACTCCGACGAGGAGCTCGAGATTTGGGCCCAGAGGATCAAGGAATACGTAAGACAAAACATTCAGGTTTACGTCTATTTTAATAATGATGCCGAGGGCTACGCTGTATCTAACGCCAGGAAGCTGATGGCTATGTTAACTGGCCGTTGAGCCAAGGGGGTGCAGCTGACACTTGGAGTGAAGCGGAATACAGCCTAGATCCACCCTCCTGCAGGGGGTAGTCCAGAAGGGGGGACATCCCTTCTGGGAGGGTCCTAGGGCTCCGCCCTAGCTCTCTTTACCCCCTCTCCCGCTTTGCGGGAGAGGGGGTCAGGGGGTGAGGGTGCCCCAGAATACAAAAAGCCTGCAGGGCTACCTTGAATCCCCTGCGGGGGGTTTGAAGGGAGATATTCGACGCTCTCTGAACACGCTAGATTGAAGGTCTCCGAGAGCTTTGTTATAATATGGATTGTGGGGGAAGGTTCAACTCCCTCCCACGGTTGACCAGGAGCGCAGAGGGGCGAAGCCTTTCTGATGGCCTGCCCGTGGTAGACAGGGGGACTGGGCTGTTCTCCAGTAGGGGTAATCACCACGTAGCCCCTAGCTGCCTCCTGCAAAGCCAGCGGGGGTGAGGGCACCTTTCACCAATGAGACGGGGGAAGCGGCCATAATAAAATCACCCTCATCTTGTTGAGAAAAGGAGGTAAAAAGCAAATGTCTATAACACGCTGGGAACCGTTTCGAGAATTAGTGTCACTGCGAGAGGCAATGGATCGCCTCTTCGAGGAGAGCTTCATCAGACCGCCCTTCTGGCCGAGGGAATTCGCCGGTGAGCAGCTGCTGACTGTAGATATGTACGAGACGCCCAACGAGATCATCCTTGAAGCGCCTGTTCCGGGGGTTAAGCCTGAGGATATCGACATCAGCATCACGGGCAACACAGTGTGCATCAAAGGCGAACGCAAAGCCGAGCAGGAGATAAAGCGGGAGGATTACATTCGCCGTGAGCAGCGTTATGGCCGCTTCTATCGCGAATTGACGATACCCACCTCCATCCAGTCTGACAAGGCGGAGGCCACCTTCGAACATGGCGTGTTGAGGCTGCATCTACCCAAGGCCGAGGAAGCCAAGCCCAAGACGATAAAGATCAAGACGGCTTCCAAATAAGCAACAGCTCAAAGTTTAGCCGGAATAGGGGTCGCTTCCCCCACGGCAAGATCTGCACTCGACCGCACCACAGGCACAGAAATGGAGGGTTAAGCTACTTTACGCTGCCCTTGTTCCTTCCCCATTGCCCCCGGGCGACGCTTTTTCGGTCCCCTCTTCCGTCGTGTTGGAGCCTCCATCGAGATATCTGCTGGAATAGGCGTAGGGATAGGAAAAGCGGCCGAGGCGCGCAAGCGAGATTCCTCGGCCTCAGTAAGCATCCGTCCACACTGAAAACATTTTATATATTTGCCATAATGGTCGTGTTCTTCCATCAAATCGCCCCCACACTTGGGGCACGCCTTTAACCACATCAGTAACCCCACCTCCATTATAGAACCCAAACTAATCAGGGTACAGCCATGATTCTATTTCAATATTAACAGACTTTAGCTATTATGTCAATGATAGCCCCTGACCCCCTCTCCCGTCCTTCCGTGGAAGGACGGGAGAGGGGGAAAAGAAGGGGCTAGGGCATCCGCCTTCGGCGGACTCCATGGAGGGATTCCCCCTGGACCACCCGATCATCCCTGTGGGAGAACGGGATCTGGTTATTGGCTTCCATCCCTATACGATCCCAGTAGGGCGGCGCCCTTCTTGATCTCCGCGCCGGAATATTATCCTGTGGCTAAGGTCTCGATGATGGCCTGGTTAAACTGAGGCAGGTCGGCCGGTTTGCGCGAGGTGATCAGGTTGCCATCCTTGACCACGGGCTGATCAACCCAGTTGGCTCCAGCATTCTTTATATCCACGGCCACGGAGAGCCAGCTGGTGAGCGTGTGTCCACGCAGTATATCGGCTGAGATTAAGAGCTGCGGCCCATGACAGATAGCGGCGATCACCTTGCCTTGGACATAGGCTTGCTTCACCAGGTCGATCATCGGCTGGGAGAGGCGCATCTTGTCTGGGGCATGTCCGCCGGGTACGATGATGGCATCAAACATCTGTGCTTCCACCTTATCGGCTGTGGTATCAGCCCTGATAGTAGCGCCTCTTTTCCCCTTATAAGTGTCCTTAGCGCCGCTACCAACCACAGTTACCTGAGCTCCTCTCTCGCGCATCGCCTTCAGGGGTTCAAGGAGTTCGCTATCCTCGAATTCGTCCTCCACTAAAATGGCGACTCGTTTGTCTTGCAGTGTCATCAACACCCTCCTTATGAAATATCGTCTTTAGCGCTACCAAAGGCAGATTACATCTCTTCGACCAACTGACGGAAATAGCGGCAGTTTTCCACCAGATCGGGGCCATGCTTGTGCAGTCCCCCACCGATCAGGAAGATGACCTCACGCCCGTAGATTCCCAGCATCTCGGGCACACGCGATAGGCTCATGCCGCCACCGGGCGTAGGGAAAATAGGCTTGATATGTCCCATGGACACAGCCGTGCCCGCAGCGATGCTTCGGCATTCCTCACGGTTAAATGCGAACCGACCGCCATAGTTGGGAAAGATACTGGCGTCGGCGCCAGCTAACCTAGCCATCTGGCCGAAGAGCGTGTAGTGAGAGATACCACTATCAGGGCTGGTGACGAAGCTGCCCTGGAAAGCCGGATGACTCACGATGGGCAGAGCGATGCGGTCGTCGTCAGCCAAACGGCGCATGGTATCCAAGCCAGTCAAGCCAGGCGCGATGAGTAGACCGCCTGCACCTGTCTGCCTGGCAAACAAAGCCTTTTCTACAATCTCATCATCAGGCGCGGTAATGTTTGGCACATAGATACACTTTTGCCCAGTCTCCCGATTGGCCCGCTCCACTGCTTCAACACAGCGTTGTAGGCGTTCCCGATAAGGGGCGAACGGTTGATCTGCCAACCCGTGATCGTCCTTGATGATGTCAATTCCACCCAGGGCAAACTGGTAGGCTAACTGGGCCAGTTCTTTGGCTGAAAGCCCCATAGGTTTGAGCGCAGTGCACAGCAAGGGTCGTTCAGGCACGCCCAGCCCAGCTCGCAATCCCTCCCGCCCAAAACGCGGACCTTTGAACACCTGCAGTAAACGTTCGGGCAGTTCCAGGCGCTCAACGCGAATGCCTGGCTTGAGGCTGATGTTGCCAAAGATAACGCTGATGAGCTGGGTTAGCTCGAGCCCAACTGTCTCAATAGCAAAGCTGACTACCGCCTCAAAATGACCTGGGCCAAGCGCCTCGAAAGACTCGATGCGCCCAACGATGTGGTCCCGAATGGGGCCTGCCGGGACAAGGTCACTTGGGAATTCGACGGTCTGCTCTAGACAGATATCCTCCGCTTTGGCGCGGGCGTCGCTTTCGTCGCCAGTTAGACGATAGACTACTCTGAAGCGCTCCCCAGATAGCGCCAAAGCCATGGCGGATAGCATCAGAGCGCTTCTGCCTTCGCTGCGCTGTGCACAGATTCGAGACGGATGGCCGCCAGGTCCGCTTCTGTGATGCCAAAGGTCGTGTCGAGCAGTTTTTCGACTGCGCGGATGAGGGCCATGGCATCCAAGCCGTACTTCTTCATCAAGTACGGTCTGCTGGCCCCGTGGAGGAAAGTATCTCTGATGCCAACCCTAACCAGCCTTTTGCCTATGCCAGCTTCGGCCATCATTTCGGCTACACAGGTGCCCAGTCCGCCAAGGATGGTGTGATTCTCCATCGTTATCATACCATAGCGCGCTTGGGCGGCAGCCTCAAGCACAGCCGGGTCCTTGAAGGGTTTGAGTGTGGAGATATGCATATGCTGAACCGAAACGCCTCGGGCGGCCAACGCCTGAGTGGCCCGCATAGCTTCTTCGGTACAGATGCCCGAGGAGAACAGGACGATGTCGGCGCCGGTGCTCAGTATACGTGCCTGGCCCAGACGTAATGGCTCAGTTTTGGAGAAGAGGCGCGGAATTTCACCACGCAGCATGCGCACATACAGCGGGCCATTGATCGACTGCGCCACATCCAGCATCGTTTCTACATCGGTGGCATCACCAACCTCTAGAATCGTCATGTTGGGCAGGGCACACATCACGGCAATATCTTCGATTGCCTGATGAGTAGCGCCACCTGGTGTAGTAACACCGGGCAGGAAACCAAAAATGCGCACCGGCAGATTGGGGTAGGCGATGGAGGCAGCAATTTGGTCATACGCCCGTCGGTAAATAAACACGGCGAAGGTGTGCACAAAGGGGTAGAATCCCTCGCGGGCCAACCCGCCAGCGAAGCTCATCATATTCTGCTCAGCCATGCCCATCGAAAAGAAGCGGTCGGGGTAGGCATCGCGGAAGAGATCGATCTCCGTCGAGCCAGTCAGGTCAGCGGAGAGCACAACCACTTCCGGCTTATCCCTAGCCCACTCGACCAGGTTGCGAGCGTGTACACGTGACATGACTTCCATAGAGCACCGATCCTAGTCTTGAGAGTTTCCCGCAGCTACATTTTTGCCAGGACGGCCGCGTACTTTGCGCGTTCTTCTTCGTCCTTGAAGCGCACGTAGTGTAGTCTTGGACGGCGTGCCTCTAGCAGGCCGATGCCCTGGCAGGGATTGGTATAGGCAAGGATAACAAGCGGCCTGCCGTCCGTAGGCATTTCAGCAGGGGCAGCCAATGCATTTACATCGTGCCCATCCACCTGAAAGACACGCGCCCCAAAAGCCTCTGCTCGACTCCGAAGGGGTTCAATCCTCATCACATCTTCCATCTTGCCGTCGCACTGTTGGCCATTCACGTCCACATAGACGCCCACATTGTCCAGATTGTAGAAGGGGAGGACCTGCATTGCTTCCCACGTCTGGCCCGACTGGAACTCACCATCGGACATGAACACCCACACGCGCCCGGTCTCGCCATGCAGCTTGCGCGCTAGGGCGATGCCAGCGGCCTGGCTGAGTGTCTGGCCGAGAGAGCCGCAGGTGACCTCCATGCCCGGCGAATGTTCTGCCCCGATCATCTCCACCGAGCTACCATCTTTGTTGAACATGGCCAGGCCTTCAGGAGCCATACGGCCAACTTCGATGAGCGTGGCATAAAGGGCAAGAGCGTAGTGCGCAGGGGAAAGGAAGAAACGATCCAAGTCAGGAGCCTTTGGTCCATTATAGCCCGCTCCAGTGAAGTAATGAGGATTATCCTTGCCAGGAACGCCAGGAAACGGCGGGGGGAGCATAGGCGCCTGACTTGGCCCCAGCTTCATAACTTTGATATAAAGAGTAGCCAGGATTTCAGCTGAAGAACAGGCCTGGCTGAGATAGCCGCCGTTGCTGGCGATAGTGTGCTCTAGTACACGCTTGCGGATGCCCCAGGCAACACGCCGAGCTCTATCTTGCCAGCTTAGAACCTCTTCAGATATCGCCATCACACTCACGACTCAGCCCTGTGTTACAGGCACTTTTGTGCTCTTTGCGCAGTTCTTCCGCCCTGAAAACATTTTATATATTTGCCATAATGGTCGTGCTCTTCCATTAAATCGCCCCCACATTTAGGGCACGCCTTTAACCACCACATCCTAGTAACCCCACCTCTGCTGTAAGATCAAAACTAACTTTAGGGTACATCTATGATGCTATCCTACTAAATAGTAACAGGCTGTGGCTGTTATATCAAGGAACACCCTCTCCCTCTCCCTCTCTCCCGTCCGCCAAGGGCGGACACACCTCGTCCCGCAAGAGAAGAGGGGAAAATCGTTAGGGCAGAGTCCTAGGACCCTTGACCTCCCGAGGCAGCGGCCTCTAACGCTATTTTCTTTGAGTGGCGAGATAGTGATCGGCGGCCATAGCAGCGATGGCCCCATCGGCCGCGGCAGTGACGATCTGGCGTAGGTGCTTTTGGCGCACATCACCCGCGGCGTAGACGCCAGGCACATTAGTCTCCATTCGCGCATTAGTCACAATGTAACCCTGTGGGTCCAGGTCAACGGTGCCGCGCAGGAACTCCGTATTGGGACGAATGCCTACATAGACGAAGACACCATCTACAGGCAACTCCCCTCGCGTCCCATCCTTTACATTCCGCAGGATCAACTTGGTCACCATGTCATTACCTTGAATCTCCTCGACCACGCTGTTCCAGCGAAACTCTATTTTAGGATTAGCCAGGGCGCGCTCCTGAAGGACCTTCGTGGCCCTTAGAGCGTCACGACGGTGGATTACGATTAGCTTGCTGGCGAACCGCGTCAGATAATCAGCCTCCTGGATAGCCGAGTCGCCACCACCAACAACAGCCACCCTCGCCCCCTCAAAAAAGGCCCCATCACACGTGGCACAATAGGAAACACCTCTCCCACGGTACTCCTCCTCCCCTGGCACACCGAGTTTGGTTGGCTGAGCCCCGCTAGCAATGATGACCGCCTTGGCTTCGTACCGCTCTCCCACCGCAAAGACGAGACGGCGCTCCTCCTGCACAGCTAAACTCGTCACCTCCTCAAGGGTTATCTCCAAGCCAAAACGCTTGGCCTGGGATTCCAGGCGATTGGAAAGCTCCAGTCCACTGATCTCCTCAAAGCCCGGGTAGTTCTCGATACGCTCGATAGTTGCTGTTTGACCCCCAGGCAACCCCTTCTCGATAAGAAGGGTGTTAAGTCTACTTCGACAGGCGTAAATCCCAGCCGTTAACCCAGCCGGGCCTCCCCCAACGATGATTAAGTCGTAGTTTGCCATTTCTTTTCACCTCCCCATCCCATCAGCAATGAACTATCCTTTACAACCCCTCAAAAGGGTAAGTTCTGAGACTGTTAAGCAATTCTTCGTCAACCCTCTGAATCAGGCGGGCACAATCTTCACGTAGACTGATCGTTGCCTGGGGCCATCGAATTCACAAAGGAAGAGCGCCTGCCAGGTGCCCAGAAGAAGACGACCAGCAGATATGAACAGGGTCTCCGAGAAACCAAGCAGACTGGCCTTGATGTGTGCAGCGGCGTTTCCTTCAGGATGATGATAAATACCGCGCAAAGGGACCACCTCATCCAATTGAGAGAGCAGATCGTAGGCAACGTTTGGATCGGAATTATCATTGATGGTTATGCCGGCCGTAGTATGGGGCACGAAGACGTAACAGACCCCATCCTGCACACCACTACTTTTGACTACCTCCTGAACCCTGGCCGTGATATCTTCCACCGCCACCTTTTCCCTGGTCACAACAATCAGTCGTGTCGTCACTATATCATACCTCTACCTCAATCTAGAATCGGCCACATTGTGCACCTCTATAACACCTGCCATATGCCTGAGGCGGGCACATCATAACCCGCAGTCCAGGCTACCGTCAAGATGGGTGAAAACGGATGATTGCCTTTTGAGTCGTCTTATGCCACAATTGACTGCCAAGAGTCGTTTCCCTGAGAGAAGCTACAGGCAGAATGCTTTATCGGTCAAGAAAGCCTTTGCCCCGCGATCCCATCTCCATTTGAGAGAAGGATGAAAGTACTTGGACTGGCAGGAAGCCCTAGAGTAGGGGGCAACACCGCTCTCCTTTTGGAGCAAGCCCTAGCGGGGGCTGCCGAACAGGGAGCAGCCGTCGAGAAGATCTTTCTTAATAGATTGAAAATTCGCCCTTGTCAACACTGCGATGGCTGCTTGTCCTCCGGTCAATGCGTCGTCAAGGACGATATGCTGAAGCTCCACCAGCAGCTACGGGAACTGGATCGTTTAATCCTGGCCTCACCCATCTTCTTCCTGGGCGTGACTGCTCAAACTAAGGCGATGATCGACCGTTGCCAGGCTTTGTGGGTTCTCAAGTATCGCCTGAAGCTCAAGGTAGCTACTCACTCCAATGAGCGCAAGGGGCTATTCATCAGCACGGCCGGCTTCAAACGGCCAGATATCTTCGAGCCAGCCATTCGCACGGTCAAGGCCTGGTTCAAAAGCATCGATGTCGTCTATGCTGACGAGCTCCTGTTCAACGGCATAGACGAAAAGGGGGATATAACCCACCATCCAACCGCTCTGCACGAGGCCTTCCTGGCCGGCCAGAGGCTGGTCGCCGATCCTTAACCGATAACCGTTTAATAGACGATGGTTACGATGGCTACGGCGAAGAGCAATTGGACAAGGACAGCCGTGCTAAGCAATAAATAGGCTGCTAATCTCTCCTTGGCATGGAGGAGCAGCCCTAAGAGAGCATCGGCCAGGAGAACAGCTGCCCCTATGGCTGGCATCCGAAAGACCTCCACCCGTCTCCCAATGATGTCCACCTCGCCAAGGGAGTTGTAATGCAGGGGCAGAAGTGGGGGGAGTGTTGGATACTTGAAGGTGACATAGGCGAAGAGAAAGGCATTCAGCAAGACCGCTATGCCCAGGATGATTAAGACCACCTGATCGGTCCAAAAGGGCAGCCCATAAAAGGACGGCCGAATGGTCAGCGGATGGACTGCGGCAGAAGACGCCTTTCGACCGGTTCTGACCAGGGCCGCTCTAATCTTGTTCAGAAAGCCATTCCTATCCTGGGGGGTGAGGACATAATAACGGCTAGTGGTCGCTACTAAGACCATCGCCCTTAGATTAAGAGAAGTAGCATAAAAAGCCGTAGCCTTAAGGTTCTCGGGGAGAAGTCCGCGCTGCTTGTCCTCCAGATCTAAGGGGAGATGGGCCACGTGGTAACCAGGCCAGTGAATGGGGCGTGCCAGTAACCGCAGCGAATCTCCAGGGACCACTGCTACGACGCTGGCAAGTGGGATCACCTCACGCTGTTTCATCCAACTGATGGTCAGGGCATCCTCCCCTAAGGTGTACCTCAGGCTCACGAGGCCATACAACCAATAAGCGTGCAGGATGAGGAGAGCAAAGAAGCTGATGATTCCTAGTCCGAGAAAAAAAGAGAGCAGGCTGACAGGATTGGTCAACAAAAGGAGGGCCAGGAAAGCACCACTGGCCAGGATGAGCAGTATCGACCCGAAGAGAAGCAGCCCTCCTTTAAGCAAGGAAGGGCGCCAGATGGCACCCTCTAGGACGGGCGCCCTTAAATCTTCCTTCGCTTCCATCTATGCCCCTGGGACGCCACTAGGCCGTCACCTTCTGGTAAACGGGGCTACACCAGTGACGATACTTCGGATGGCGACCATGGACGATATCGGAGTAAAGCGATTGCAACTTTCTAGTGAGCGAACCCACCCGACCGCTGCCGATCGGTCGTCGATCGATCTCTCTCACGGGGGAGATTTCGGCACCGGTTCCACAAAGGAAGCATTCATTGGCCGTGTAGAGCTCACTGCGATCGATGGAGCGCTCAATGGTAACGATACCGTACTCCTCACGACTGAGCTCGATGATCGTATCACGGGTAATACCTTCAAGGATATCGTCAGAGAGGGGTGGCGTGATCAAGCGCCCATTGGAGACGATAAAAAGATTCTCAGCACTCCCCTCAGAAACGTGCCCATTCTCGGTCAACATTATGGCCTCGTCGTAGCCCTCCTCCACCGCCTCGCTCTTGGCCAAAGCGGAGTTGACGTAGAGCCCGGTGATCTTTGCCCGCGCCGGGATAGCTGCATCGCTGACGCGTCGCCAAGAGGAGGTCCGGCAGCGGATGCCCTCAGGCTCGAGATAGGGTCCAAAGGGGGTAGTATAGATGGCAAAGCCATCGTCCAGTCCGTGCAAACGGACGCCTACCTCCTGTGTACTCTTGTAAGCCAGGGGGCGAATATAGACATCCTCCCGGTAGCCATTCCGACGAACAAGTTCCACAGTGATATCACATAGCTCCTCTACACTCAGAGGCAGCTTAATTTTCAGGACCTTAGTCGACCTAACCATGCGCTCATAGTGTTCCCGCATACGGAAGAGGTAGAGCTGTTCCTCATCGGCATTCCAGTAGGCGCGTATCCCCTCAAAGCAACCTGTTCCGTAGTGAAGGGCATGGGTCATGATTCCCACCTTGGCCTCGCTCAAGGGAACGAAGCGACCCTCAAAATAGACATAGATTGTCATTGATATCCCTCCGAAGCATTTGCTTGCCGCAAATTATAGCACTCCACCACACAAAAACCAAGGGTGCGATATGACTCATGGATGCGTTCAAGAGTTCGCAGTTGCAAGAGGGGGAAGAAAGCAATAGGCTCTCGTGCAAGAAGCAAATAACTTACAAGAGGAGAGTGTATTGACAAAAATCGTGGCTTGGTGTATAATACATCCTGATGAGAAGACGTTATATCCTCCTAACCTGGCTGGCGAATTATTGGTTCTCCGCAGCGTATGGTGGCGCAGATGATCAGGCAACCCAGCACCTTAGCCACGCTAGCCAGGCTGTCTCAGAGGGACGACCCAGTTGGAGCGCACCAACACCCGTCCACCTTCGTGATGAGCATGGTGCTGTGGTGTGTGGCGCAATCTGAAAGGAGGTGGTGCAGAGACCAGACAGGACAATTTGTAACCAGCGAGTATCGGTTGATGGTTGGCTGTTTGTAGTGTGTCTCAGTTTGTAGCGTGTCTCGTAAGGAGGAAGATGATGTTCCGAAAAGAAAAATGGTTGGTAGTCCTTACCCTGTTGGTGGCGCTTTCCACGCTGGCCGCTTGCGCTCCTGCTCCCCCTGCTGCCACACCTACACCGCAGGTGATCGAGAAGAAGGAAACGGTAGTGGTCAAGGAGACCGTCCCGGTCCCCGTAACTGTGTTAGTCCCGAAGAGGACTGTCACCATCGCCTACAACAACTACTTCAACATGACCTTTGGGCCCGCAGCCCCTCCCATAGACGCCATCAAGAAAGCCGTGGCAGCAAAATACCCCGACATCAACGTGGAACTGCTCGTCACGTCCACCGAGGCGAGAACCTGGCATGACATGTACGTCACCTGGTTTATGGCCAAAGATCCGACCGTGGACATCCTCGGCGTCGGCGGGTACTGGACTGCGGAGTTCGGCGAGGCGGGATGGCTTGAGCCGCTGAACGACGGGGTTCCGCCGGATGTGGACTCCAAGATTCTGAGCAAGTTGATTCCGGCCTACCTGGAGGCGCACACCTACAAGGGGAAACTGCTGGGCCTTGGCCCGTGGTGGGGAGGCATCGGCGGGTTGTACTACCGCAAAGACTTGCTGGAGAAGTATGGATTCAAGCCACCTGAGACGTATGATGATGTCGTCAAGATCTGTAAGGCCATCTTGCCGAAGGAACCAGGTATGACCGGCTGGACATGGTCTGGTAAGAAGGACGTGGCGCTGGTCAACCGCTGGTTTGAATACCTCTACGGCTTTGGCGGGAAGTACTTAGATGACAAGGGCAAATGCGCCATGAACTCTCCGCAGGCCCTGGCCGCATTGGAGTACATGGTCAACCTCATCAAGGACGGCATCTCACCCGCGGAAGTCGCATCGTGGAAAGAAGAGGATTCCATGGTGCGCTTTGTCAGTGGACAGGCCATCTTCCACACAGGGCGGCAGGATATGTTGTTCTGGCTCGACGACCCGAAGAAGTCCAAGATTGGGGGGAAGTGGGACTTCATACCCAATCCGGCTCAACCTGGTGGAAGGCACTCAGGCACATACGAGGGCTGGGCATTCAGCATCAGCAAATTCTCCGACAGCAAGGACGCGGCCCTGAAAGTCCTGGAGATCATGTTTGACTTCCCTGTTCAGAAGGACTTTAACCTCTCCCAAGGGCCGGTACAAGCCCACATGGATGTGTACAAGGATGCGGATGTGATCAAGAACAACCCGCACATGCCGCTCATAGAGGCGGTGGCGAAGACGGCACTGGCTCCGCTCTCCAACCCTCACTATCCGGAGATTGCTGATATCCTCATGGAAGAAATCCATGGGGCGCTCACCGGCCTAAAGGCGCCAAAGGCTGCTCTTAACGACGCCTGCTCCAGGATTGACCTTGTCACAAGCAAGTGACGCGAACAATTAAAGGTGCTGGGCTTTGGGGCATCCGGGGCGAGTCCGCAGGAACCTCAAAGCCCGGCACTCCGTTTGCGGTGGATACGGCCATAAAATGATCTCTGCAGAACTGGTGCGAAAAAGATGAGGATAAGACTGCGCGAGCCAGAAATTGCCTTCCTTTTCCTCCTCCCAGCCTTCATCGGCGTGATCGTCTTTTACTACTATCAGATCGTCCAGACAGGGATTTACAGTCTCTATAATTTGCAATACACAGCGGATTGGAGGCAGCAGCCTTTTGTGTGGCTGCGCAACTACTGGGTCGTATTCCACAGTACTTATTTCTGGCAGTCCATGTACTTTACCCTGTATTTCACAATCATGGCCACGGGCCTTGAACTCTGTGTGGGACTGGCGATGGCCATGGCTACCTTCTGGGTTCCGCGTGGGCTCGGAGGCATCTTGCGGGCGATCATCGTGATGCCTTGGGTCATACCTCCGATCATCAATGCAATGATATGGAGATGGTTGTTTCACCCGGACGTGGGGTTGTTTGGCTACGTCTTAACCAGAATGGGCATCGTCAGCAAGCCCCCTCTGTTCTTAACAGATCCGTTGTTGGCGATGCACAGCCTTATCTTCGCGGACGTATGGAAGAACGCCTCCATTATGGCCATCTTCCTACTTGGGGGACTGGCGGCAATTCCCCAAGACGTCTATGATGCCGCAAAAGTGGATGGGGCCCGGGCATGGTTTCGGTTCTGGAGGGTGACACTACCCTTGCTCCTCCCCACGATACTGGTAGCGCTTCTGTTCCGGGGAATAGATGCCCTGCGCACCTTTGACCTCGTCTACGGCTTGACGGGTGGGGGGCCTGGAACTGCAACAGAAACGCTCAGTTCCTTCGCCTATAAATACTACTTCACTTACGGGAAGTTCGGGCTGGGATCTGCCTACGCTATCGTTGTTTTCGCCATCATTATCGGGCTCGCCCTCTTTTACCTGTCTAGGATTCGCCAGAATCTGAGGTTCAAGGAATGAAGAGAGGAATAAGTTATCGTTACAGAAAGCAATCCAATTGTATGATGTATGTGGTGGTCACGGTCCTTATCGCCGTCTTTTGCCTGACGCCACTGTACTACAGTCTCAGCACCTCCCTTAAGCCGAGGGGGGCAGAGTACATGCTCCCCCTTGAGCTATGGCCTTCTAAACCCACATTGCAGGCTTACCGGGCCGTATTGGGTGTCATTGACGTTGCCGAACTGGAAAGTTCAAGCCTGAGCGGCATGGTGCTCCCTGCTGAACAGGCCAAGGTGGTCAAGAGTCTTAATTTTCTGACCCCCCTGCGCAATAGTCTCATCGTCTCGTTTTCCGTTGCGGTCTTTAGCCTTTTGATCTCTTCGCTATCAGCCTATGCCATCGCCCGCCTTCGGTTCAAGTACAAGATACAGTCTCTGCTCTTTTTGCAGTTAGGGGCGATGATTCCCATCGCGGTAACCATTGCCCCGACCTTTATGCTCATGCAGTCGCTGGGGCTCTTGCGCACGCTCCTGGCGATGATCATCCCGAACATCTTCTACAACGTGCCCATAGCTACGTGGCTGCTCGCCTGCTATTTCGCTGAACTGCCCTTTGAACTGGAGGACGCTGCGAAGATGGATGGCTACAAGCCCCTCAAGATTTACTGGCGAGTGATCTTGCCCCTGGCGGCGCCAGGACTGTTCTCGGCCGGGGTTTTTGCCTTCCTCGGCTCCTGGGGTGAGTTTATGCTCGCCTCTGCGGTCACAATGGGCATTCCATCAGTGCAAACTGTTCCTGCGGCCATGCTGAATTTCTCTGTGCAGTTCCGCTACGAGTGGACCTGGATATCGGCGGCCATCATTTTATCCGTGGTCCTTGTAGCGTTCATCACCTTCGTGTTCCAGAGATGGGTGATCAGAGGCTTGACAGCGGGTGCTGTCAAGTACTGATAGGATGTGAGGTGGCCAAATGGCTGAAGTTCGCCTAGAAGGCTTGACCAAGAGGTTTGGGAACGTTACCGCCGTGGGCGATATAACGCTGACCCTTGAAGACGGGCGATTGACGGTGCTGGTAGGCCCGTCAGGGTGCGGCAAGACGACGCTTTTGCGGATCATTGCCGGCCTGGAGGAGGCTACTCAAGGATCGGTGTTCATCGGAGGCGAAAGGATAAACGACGTGTCTCCGTGGGACCGGAACATCGCCATGGTGTTCCAGAGTTACGCTCTTTACCCCCACATGACTGTTTTTGAAAACATCGCCTTTCCGTTGCAGGCCAGGAAGGTTACCAAAAGCGAGATCAAACAACGTGTGGAGCAGACGGCGGCGCTGCTGGGCCTTTCTGCCCTGTTGCGCCGGAAGCCGCGACAGTTGTCCGGCGGGCAGATGCAGCGTGTGGCGCTGGGCCGGGCTATCGTACGGAAGCCCGAGGTGTTCCTGATGGACGAGCCTTTGTCCAACCTAGACGCCAAGCTGCGCGTGGAAATGAGGGGCGAGCTGAAGCGTCTGCAGAAAGACCTGGGCGTCACCACCATCTACGTGACCCACGACCAGGCAGAGGCGATGACCATGGCGGACAAGTTGGTGGTGATGAAGGATGGGCTGATCCAGCAGGAAGGTGAGCCAGAGGAAGTGTATTCGCGGCCCCAAAACATGTTTGTGGCGAGTTTCATCGGAAGCCCCTCAATGAACTTTATCAAGTGCAGATACGATGACGAAAAGGGAGAACTGGGAGCACCATCATTCCGGCGCCAGGTCTCGGCGCGGTTCGCGGACGCGCTGCACGTGCTAGGTATAGACAGGCTTATCCTGGGAGTTCGCCCTGAAGACCTCAAGGTGGGAAAAGTCGCTGAGGAGGGGGCAGTGCCTGCGAAGGTCTACATATCCGAGCCGATGGGAAAGGAGACACTGCTGACTCTGGAGGTTGGAGGAAGCCTGGTGAAGGCGATCACGCCGCCGCAGGTGCGCCCTCGGATTGGCGAGGAGGTGGGGCTGAGTTTCGAGGAGGAAGCGATGCGCTTGTTTGATGAGAAGACTGGACAGGCAGTCACAATCTGATAGATTCTGCCCTTCTTGGTGAGGTGGGTTCAGTGTGTGCCTCCGGTTTACGAAGAGCGCCAGCCTATGAGAAGTACACGCCCGGGACGCTGATGTGCGCCTACGGAGTCATCCCCTTCGGGCCAGGGCGTCCCACGCTGCTGGTCAACGACCAGATGGGGTACTACTACGGAAAGCCAGAGGTGCTGGCAGAGCTACACGAAGGGCGCTTTGACAGCCTCATTGAATTGGTCAGGGCTGGACAGGCGATCGGGATTCAAGTCGTTAATATCCAGTTGATGGAGCCCAGCCTGAACGAGTTGGATTTGGTGCCCAAAGTCACCAAGTCCCTATACGAGGCCACCGGCTGCGCCATTGCGGTGGACTCCCGCGACCCGGAAGTGGTGGACAGAGGCCTGGCCGCCTATCCGCATAAGGCGCTGTGCAATTCTATCAACGGTGAAATCCACGTCCTGGAAGCCATGCTGCCTATCGTTGTCGAACACGGCGCTGCCGTGAGCGGGTCCCTGGTGTACGAGAAGGGAGTGCCGAAGACGGTTGAGGAGCGGCTGTACGTCGCACGGCGAATCGTGGAGGCTGCGGAGGACCATGGCATCCCCCGCGAGGACGTGATTCTTGATGCTGTCTGCCTGCCATCGTCAGCCATGCCTGATTCCATGCGTACGACGCTGCAAACGCTGGACGCCTTTCACCGCGAGTTGGGCATATCCACTCTGCTGGGCATCAGCAATGCGGGGTTTCTGATGCCGGAGCCTGGGTTGATCGACCTGGCGTACTTGGTTGCCGCCGTTTCGTGGGGGTTGGATGTGGCGATGGTGAATCCGTTTACGCCGCTCCTGGCCGAGGAAATCCGGGCGATTGATTTTCTGATGGGGAAAGACCTCTATGCCAGGGAGTACCTGGCATACTATCGCGCGCATCATGCGGTGTGACGTTGTGCTGTCATTTGCGGACAGGGTTTCAGCGCAGAGGCCGCAGAGCACGCAGAGGGAAATGGAACCTTCATTCGGAGGATATAGAACATGGCGAAAGAGGAATTGTTGGCGCGACTCAGAGCGGTGATCCTGGGAGAAAGCAGAGTGGAAGAGGTGGAGGACGCCGCCCGGGTGATCGTGGACGCGGGAGTCGACCTAAACGCTGCCATTGACGTGGCCACCGAGGCTATCCGCGCCGTCGGCGACCGGTTTGAAGCGGGTGACATCTATCTCCCAGAACTGATGATCGCGGGTAGGAAGATGGAGCGTTGCATGGCCGTCCTGCGCCCGCACATCGAGGCTGGCCAGGGCCGTCAATCGAGAGGCCGCATCGTTATTGGCACGGTTTCGGGGGACATTCACGACATCGGCAAGAACTTGGTTGCTAACATGATAGCAGTGCGGGGCTTTGAGATCACCGACCTCGGCGTCAACGTACCTCCCCTGACGTTCGTAAGCGCGGCCAGGGACGGGGGTGCGACTATTATCGCTCTGTCCAGCCTGATGACAACCTCACTTCCTTACCAGCAGGAAGTGATTGAGGTGCTGAAGGAAATGGGACTGCGGGACAAGTTCTATGTCATCGTAGGCGGTGGCCCGGTCACAGCCGAATTCGCCAAAGGGATCGGCGCAGACGGGTGGGCCGAGAACGCCGCCTCAGCAGCAAGGCTGTGCGAGATTCTGATGACCTCGAGGGAGAAGCCCCCCGTGGTCAAGACCGTCATTGTGTGACCACGGAAGGAGAATGAGCATGACGCTGGATCGCGAGAGATTGATGCAGGTTTTGGACAGGGCCCACTCAGGTCCCCTTTGTGAGCCGTTCCAGTGGGATACCGAGGTTATTCCTCAGACCATCGCGGCGAACCTCAAGAGATATGACTTGCAGAAGACGTGCGAACCTGACAACCCCATCAACCAGGACGATAACCTGGCGGACCGCTTCTTCCAGGCAGCCATGGATACGGCTGTAGAGGTGGGCTTACTGTGCCTGGACACGCAGCGGGTGATCAAGTTTAGCCGCGCGGAGATCCAGCAGGCGCTGGATGCCGCTCCGTCCGAGTTCAGGCTGGGGGAAGGGGAAGAAATGGCTGTGTTCCGGCATAGAACTTTTGAGGACCCCTTCCCTCCGGTGTGGATCGCTCCCTTGAGCATCGCCGTGACCGAGGAGTTGTTCGTCCCCATCGCGGAGGGCATCGCACGCCTCCCGGAGGTAGACTGCCTGGAAGGGCCATCTCTCCAAACCATCTGGGGCAGCCAACTGCGCGCTGGGTCGCCCTACGAGCTGCTCGCTGGCAAACTGCAAGCGGACTTGACCTACGAGGCCCTGCGGCGCGCCGGGCGCGAAGGCATGGGGTTGTACGCCGTGGGCACGGCCCCCACGCATTACGGCGTTCTGGGCAGCTATGGTATCCCCGGCGGGTACAAGCCCGAAAGAGACATCGTTCTGCTGCTCACCCCCGTGGAAATGAAAACCTCGTACGAAGTGCTGCACAAACTGTGCCAGACCTACAACTGCGGCGGCATCACCTATGGCGGCTCCTGGTCCATGATCGGAGGGTATGCTGGCGGGCCAGAGGGGGCCACCCTTTCCTGCATCGCCTGCACGCTCCTGCTGTACACGGCCTACCAGGCTTCCAACGGAGCATCCTTCCCCTACGACATGAAGTACATGGGCAACTGCGGGCGCAGGGCACAGTGGGCGCTGAGCCTGGTGTTCCAGGCGTTAAGCCGCAACACCCATATTTGCACCAACTCGGTTCTGAATCAGACGGCGGGGCCGGCGACCAAAATGTTGCTGTACGAGTCAGCGGTGGGCATGCTGAACCTGACCGTGTCGGGGGCGTCGTCCTGCACCGGCCCGAGGAGCGCAGGGGGCAAGTATACCAACTACATTACCCCGCTTGAAACCAAGTTCGCGGGCGAAGTGTTCAAGAAGACGGCTGGCATGAGCCGCGCCCGGGCCAATGACATCGCCCTCAAACTTCTGCCCCTTTACGAGTCCGATTTAGGGAGGTCCCCGAAGGGCAAGAGTTTCCCGGAGTGCTACGACGTGAAGACGCTGCAGCCTACGGATGAGTGGCGGCGAATCTACGACGAGGTTAAGGACGAAGTGATCAGGGCAGGCATCCTGCTAGATTAGTTCGACAACCTCATCCTGAGGAGCAGAGCGACGAAGAATCTCGCTCAGCCGGCTAAGAGATTCTTTGCTCCGCTCAGAATGACAGACGATAACTGAGATTGGGGGTTAGAGGAACACGGTTATGTCGGATCCCTTAGCAAGCATTCTGACCATCGACGTAGGGACGTCGTCTCTGAAGGCCGTGCTGTACGGGCGTGACGGACGGGTGCTAGACAGCAGCACGCACAACTACTCCTATCGCTCCGCGCGGCCTAGCTGGGCAGAGGGCCACCCCGAGGGATGGTGGAATGCTCTGCAGGTGTCCCTGGCCGACCTGCGGAGCAGCGGGTTCGCTCTGGAGTCGGTGGAGGCTGTCTCGTTCAGCGGGCAAATGCACACTGCCGTGCTGCTAGATGGCGATGGGCAGGTGATCGAGCCCACAATTCTGTGGCTGGACAGGCGAGCGGGCCGCGAGGCAGAGGAGTTGCAGCGGCAACTGGGCTTGCCGCCCTATCAGCTGAACAGTACGTACACCCTGCCGAAATTGGTATGGCTCAGTCGGCACAGTCCCAATGTCATCGCGAAAGTTCGCAGAATCCTCTGGCCCAAGGACTACTTGCGCTTTCGGCTGACCGGCGTGATTTGCACAGACCTCACAGAGGCGGGGGGCACAGGCTTGCTGGACTGGGACAAACGGTGCTGGGCGATGGAGCGGCTGGCGCTGGCGAACCTGAGCGCAGAAGTCCTGCCGCCCATCTGCCCAGCCGATGGGGACGGTGGTTCCATCTCTCCGGATGTGGCCCCCTCGCTGGGCTTGAATCCGTGCCTGAAGGTGGTTATCGGGATGGGGGACGTGGCGGCGCTGTTTGGGGGCGCGCCACCGAAACCCGGCCGGGCTGTCTGTTCGCTGGGCAGTTCGTCCATGATCTTTGCGCCCCTCAGGGAAGGCCAGCGGGTGGCTGACCCGGCCAACAGATTGTATGTGTACCCCTTTGGGCCGTATCCGCTGCTGGGCGGCGTTTCATCAACGACCGGGGCGTGTCTGGTGTGGGCCTATGAGAAGTTGTGGGGCGGGCGTGAGGAGGGCAAGTCCTTTGCAGAGTGCGTAAGCGCAGCGTTGCAGGTCGAGCCTGGCGCTGGGGGAGTATGCTTCATTCCGTACTTGGCCGGGGAGCGAAGCCCCTACTGGAGCGATGCGCTACGGGGTGGCTTCTACGGCGTGCAGCTGGCCCACGACTGGCGCCACCTGGTACGCGCTGTCATGGAGGGCGTGGCCCATAGCCTGCGGCATCTGCTGGATATTTACGAGGAGATAGGCGCTCCGGTTGACGAACTGGCCCTGGCGGCAGGCGGCACAGCCACGCCCGGATGGGCCCAGATTATCGCGGACGTATGCCAGCGTGAAGTGTTGGTCTACGCCGGGCGGGAAACAGTGACGCGAGTTCTATATGCGCTTTGTCAGGTGCACCTGGGCCGTGCTAGTTTTCAAGAGAGCCTGCTGAGCACCTTTGAGGCTCCTGAAGTGGTTCGCTGCCGCCGGGAGCTCGCGGAGGTGTATGATCGAGCGTATCTGCGCTATCGGGCATTTTCGGCTTTTGCGTGGAAACAGGCGCGCGTTGAATGAGGAGGAGAGAGGATGATCGGAAAGAAGAGACGCTTGCAACGGTTGCTGGTAGGGACTGACCGCCGCTGCCTGCTGATTGCGCTGGACCACGCGGCGTGGCTCGGCCCTGTAAAGGGGATTGACTGCCCAGCGTTTATCGTCCAGAAAGTGCTGGACGGCGGCGCGAACGCGCTGCTGATGGGGCCTGGGTTTACCCGCGCGGTGGAGACTGTCCTGAAACCCTCAACGGGCATTGTCTTGCGGGTGAGCCTGGCGCCGGGGCTGGCGCTGGAAAGCACCCAGGAGACGCCACTGGCAACGGTTGAGACCGCACTGCGCATGGATGCAGACGCTGTGGCAGTGTCTGTATTCTTTGGGCGAGGCGGGGAGACGGCCATGATGCGCTACCTGGGCGAGTTGATTGAGCAGTGCGACAGGTTCGGAATGCCCGTGTTGGCGGAGATGATGCCGCCCGCGGAAAAGGCCTACGATGCGGAGACCATCGCCCATGCCGCCAGGATTGGATTTGAGGTCGGCGCGGATATCGTCAAGACTAACTACTGCGGGCATGTAGAGTCCTTCAAGCAGGTGGTGAAAGCGGTACCGGCGCCGATTCTGGTGGCCGGGGGACCTAGCAATGGCGAGGGCGAGGACGACATGCTTCAGATGGTGCGCGAAGTGGTCGAGTCGGGGGCCGCCGGCGTCGCCATCGGGCGGCGGGTGTGGCAATCCGCTATGCCAGACGCGCTGGTGCGGAAAATCAGCGCAATCCTTTTCTTAGCGTAGCGTGCAAGGATTCCCGAATGGTCAAGGAGAGGCATGGCATGGATAAGAAGTACGTTCTGAATCGGCTGGCCGAGATCGTGGGGCTCGAGTACGTCACGGATGAGAAGTTTGTCCTGCTGACATACACCCAGGATTTCGGCATCCAACCCCCTTTGTGGCCTGCGCCCTTCCATGATCTCGGCATGACGGAACAGGTGGCAGAAATTCTCAAACTGGCCAATGAGTTGAAGATCCCCGTGTCACCTAGGGGCGGCGGGTCAGCGCAGGAGGGGGGCTGCCAGTCGGACAGTGGCATTGTCCTAGAGACCCTGCGAATGGACAAGATCCTAGACATCGACGAGGACACGGGCACGGTCACCGTGGAGGCCGGCATCACGTTTGTGAAGTTGATGGACACCCTTGAAAAGAAGGGCTGGAAGATCGGCATCGCCCCGTCAGGGGCCATAGCAGGCACGCTAGGCGCGCACATCGCCCGCCCGGGCGTCGGCTGGGGGAACATCAAGTACGTGACGCAGGGAGATCAGGTCATCGGGTTGAAGGTCGTCCTGCCCATGGGCAATGTCGTGAACACGGGGAGCGCAGGCAACCTGAACTCGGACAGTTTCTTCCGCTACTGCCTGGGCCCCGATCTGGCGGGCCTTTTCATCGGCTCAGAGGGCACTTTTGGAGTCATCACCGAGGCCACGCTGCGAATGTATCCCTGGCCTGAGAAAATCTACCTGGAACGCTACGTCGGGAGTAACCTGCACGACGCCATCAACATCTTCCGCGAGATCGCCCTCCGCAACCTCGTGTGCTACATCTCCGTCCCCGTCATCAAACCAGACATGATTTTGTTTGACGTGAACGTTGAGGGCGACGCCGAGGAAGTGGATCACCATCTGGAAAGAATACGGTCTATCGTCCGAAAATACCCCAACATTCGGTTCGCAGGCCCCGAAGGTCCTCAGAAGTTCTGGGAACGCCGATGGTTCAACACGGGTGAGGAGTTCAAGGATGGCATCGCTGGTGCAGTTAACTACTTTCTCCCGTTTGCGAAACTGGAAGAAGCCACCTACGTCATGCGCGAGATCATGGAAGGGCACGGCATCAAGAAGTACGCACAGCAGATGTTCCCGGGGCCGACGGGTTCCGAGCACGTGAGCCTGATGTTCCATCATCCCGGTGACAAGGAAGAGTACGCCAAAATCCAGAAGGCTTTAGGCGAGATGATGGACAAGGCCCTGGCCATGGGCGGGTCTCCCTATTCCAAGGGGCAGCAGTGGGCCCCCTACCTGGAGAAACATCTGAGCAATACAGGGTACTGGCGGACGTTGCAGGCCATCAAGAAAGCGCTGGATCCAAACCACATTATGAATCCCGGTGTCGTCGGGCTGTAGATGTGGCTGGCGTTGGAGGAGCCTTACCATGCTAGAGAAACTCAGATATCAAATCTATGATTGTTCCCGTTGCGGCTTCTGCCGCGTGTGGGGGTGGGAAGGCGTTGAGAACGTCTGCCCGACCTACCCCTATACGCCCGGTTGGGAAACCCAATATGCCCGTGGGAGGGTGCGCTTGGCCCGCGCCACGCTGGAGAACGAGATTGAAATCACGGACGCGCTGCTGGAGCATGCTTTTCAGTGCACGCTGTGTGCAAGTTGCCAGTCCCACTGCCCGGTAGGGGTGCCGCTTGCGGACATCTTCCACGCCTGGCGTGTGGATCTGGCGACAGCTGGACATAGCCTTCTGATCCACCGGCGGATTGCCGAGAATGTCGTGACGCACCACAACCTGTACGGGCCCAGAGGAGGACGCTGGGGTGGGGAGGCATCCCCAGCGCGCAAGAAAGCCTCCATTCTCTACTTCCCAGGCTGCACCACGATCCGGAAGGCGCGCAAGGTGGTCCAGGCGACAGGCGAACTCCTCGGCAAATTGGGGCTAGACTTCGCCGTGCTGGAAGACGACGCATGTTGTGGTTACCCGCTTTACGAGACGGGGCAGGTGGAGACGGCCAGAGAAGCCGCGACCTGGGCCATGGGGCACATCAAGGAGCACGACCCAGATATCCTCCTGACCACCTGCCCATCGTGTTACCGGGTGTTCAAGATGATTTACCCGCGGGAGATGGGCGTGGAGCATAGCTTGGAGGTTGTGCACATCAGCCAGTTTCTGCCGCCGCTGGTGGCTGGAAAGATGACAGACCTGGAGGCGCGAGTGACCTGGCATGACCCGTGCGTTCTGGGGCGGCATCTCAAGATGTACGACCCACCGCGAGACTTGCTGCGGGCGGTTCCTGGCCTAGAACTGGTGGAGATGTATTCCAGCCGCGAAAACGCCCTTTGCTGCGGTGCTGGTGGTGGGGTGTTTTCGGCCTTTGACGAGATCGCGGCCCGGGTTGCCGCGCAGCGCCTGAGACAGGTGACTGAGTGCGGCGCAGAACTTCTGGCCACGTCGTGCCCGGCTTGTTACGTCAATTTCCAGCGGATGATTGGCCGGGACAAGCTGAATGTTCAAGTGAAAGACCTGGTAGAAATCATCAATGAGGCGCTCCCATGAGGGATACAACCGAATGTCCAACTGAGGTTGACATTCTCATACGGAACGGCGTCGTGATTGCCATGGACGACGCCCGGAGCATCCTGTACGATGGTGCGGTGGCGGTCGCGGACGGACGCATCGCGGCTGTGGGGCCGTCGGAGGAACTGGCGGCGCGGTACACCGGCAGAAAGATCATTGATGCCCGCCATAAGGCGGTGCTGCCCGGCCTCATTGACACGCATCACCACTTCTTGCAGAACTTCCTCAAGGGCAGCCGGGACGACCTGACGCTGGCCGACTGGATTGACCGCGTGTCCTCGCCCAGGATCGTCCTCGCCGTCCAGGATTACCTGGCTGGCGAGTACGATCTGGAGTACCACACCACGCAGCTCGGCTGCGTGGAGGCGCTGAAATCAGGAATCACTTGCATCCTGAATATGGAGTGGGCCACCCACCCCAAGGTCATTGGGGCGTACGAGGAGGCAGGCATACGTGCCGTGCACGCCCTCACCCTGACCGACGTGGATCAGTGGAAGCGGCCCGGCATGATTCTGCCTATGGATGTGGCGATGGACCTGGCCGATCAATTGATCGCCCGATGCCAGGAGTCAGTGGGAGGACGGGTCGCCTTCCAGTACGGCCTGGCCTGCCCGAACTCGTGCAGCACGGACTTGTTCAAGGAGGTGCGCGCGCTGGCAAACCGCAACCGTGTCGGCATCCATGTCCACATTGCGGAAACGCGCTTTGAGTGGGATAACATCCATAACCTGTTCGGCAAGACCCCCGTGAGGTACCTGTACGACATTGGACTGCTGGGCCCGGACGTCGTCGGCGCGCACTGCATCTGGCTCTCGGACGACGACATTCGGATCCTCAAGGAGACGGGGACAGCGGTGGCACACAACCCGGAGTGCAACATGAAGGTCGCGGATGGGGTTGCGCCCATCGCCGACATGCTGGCCGCGGGGGTGATCGTCTCGCTGGGCACGGACAGTTGCGCTGTCAATGACAATATGGACATGTTTGAGTCCATGCGGGTCGCCGCTTTTCTACAAAAGGTCACGAAGATGAACCCCGCCGTCGTGTCTGCCGACCAGGTTCTGGATATGGCCACTATCGGCGGCGCGAGGGCCTTGGGGATGGAGCACGAGATCGGGTCGCTTGAGGTGGAAAAGAAAGCGGACATCATTCTGGTGGACCTTAGCAAAACGCACATGAGACCCATCAACAACATCGTGAACAATCTGGTCTACGCTGCTAGTGCCGCAAGCGACGTGGAAACAGTGATTGTAGATGGGCGGCTGGTGGTGGAAAACCACAAACTGCTGACCCTGGACGAGGAAGAAACGGTCGCCCAGGCGGAGGAGTTCGCATTCAAGCGATTCGCCCGCGTCGGGCTGAAGACGCCGGAATACTATCAGATACAGAAGGTAAAGATCAACCCCAAAGATCACAGGGGGCAAAGAGAGGGATAGGGTTTCCCCCTTTGATTCCTCTGTGGTCTCTGCGTTCTCTGCCGTGGGATGATCTAGTCTCAGGAGGGGAATATGAAAGTCGCCTTACTGAACAAGCCTGGAGAGTTTATCCTGGAGGAGCGGGAATGTCCCAGGTTGGGGTCAACAGACGTGCTGGTCAAAGTCGTCGTGTGCGGCATCTGCGGCACCGACATCGGTGTGTTTGAGGGTGAGAAGCCCGTAGGCTGGAAGATCATCTTCCCGTTCCAGATGGGGCACGAGTTATCGGGTGTGATTGAGGACGTCGGCTCCGAAGTGCCCGACCTGCGCAGGGGCAACCGGGTCGTTCCCGATGGCAGGGTGGTCTGCGGCCGCTGCCACTACTGCCGGCTGGGCATGTACAACTTGTGCATGAACCAGTCGTACATCGCCAGTGGATTCGCAGAATACGGCGTGTACCCATACCGGAATCTGGTGAACGTGCCGGATGGCGTGCCGCTTGACGCTGCGGCTTTCACGGAATCCCTCGCCTGCTGCGTTAATGGCAACAACAAACTGAAAGACGTGCCCCTGGGCGGAGTAGGAGTTGTGATCGGGGCGGGGCCGATTGGACTGATGCATACGCAACTTCTGCGGCACCGGGGACTGGATACGGTGGTCGTGGATGTACAGCAAACCCGTCTGGAGGTGGCCAAGAAAGTAGGAGCCACGGTCACCATCAATGGCCGCGAGAAGGACGTGGTCAAGGAGGTGTTGGCATTCACTGATGGCCGCGGAGCTGACGTGGTGGTGAGTGCGGCCGGCCAGGACGTGTCCGTGCTAGATCAGGCGCTGGCGATGGCAGCCAAGCAGGGGCAAATCCTGTATTTCGCGGCAGTCTTGCAGGATCGTATGGAGTTAAGCCTGGATGTGATCCACTACAAGGAGTTACACCTGGTAGGGAGCCACGATTGCACCATCGGCCAGTACGAGGCGGCCTTGGCGCTGCTGAAAGCCGGGGTTGTCCGAGTGGAGCCACTGATTTCAGATCGCTTCCCGTTAGATCAAATCCAGAAGGCGTTTGAGGTCGCGCGCCAGCGCCGCGGGATGAAAGTGCTAGTCGTCAACTCATAGCGTGGAGCACAGGGTCTCGCTACAAAGCAGGCGGAGAGGAGTAAGGATTCACTGATGAATATGAAAATCAACGACGTGGTTATCCAGGACACCTTTGCGGAGGCATGGGACTCGGAGGTAGTACGGCTGGTACTGACGGCCATCTCCGAGGAGGTGGCCCTGGACGGGGCCTATCAGTTCGTGGGCGCAGCCGGATCAAGCGAACTGGGCTCCCGCATCAACGGCGGCATTCAGCGGATAGCCAGGCCCCAGGAGACGCCCGATGGCCGGCCTGGCGTCTTCATTTCCCTTACCATGCCACCCAATCGACGCGAGGACATGGTCAAAGAACTCGCCCTCCGCACCGTGTTGGCAACCCTGATCCCCACATGCGCCGTGTTTGATTGCATGGTGCCCGAGGCGACGGCGACTGAGAAGGTGGACATATACCGCCTGACATCCGAGCGATGGCAAGGATACGATTCTGAGAGGGAGATCGCTGAGCGCAGGATCTGCGTGGTCCCCACGATCACAGGAGAATTCATTTACGAGAAGGAATTCACCATCTCCACGCAGGGCACAGATGGGCACATCGTCTGTTACGCGGAGAATGCGGCATCGGCGGTGTCCGCGGTCAAGGCGGCGAAGAGTGCCATCTGCGGCGTGGACGGCGTGTCGCCGATGGGCTATGGCCTGGAACAGGTTTTCCGAGAACTGGACTACATCCCTGCGCTCAAGGACAAGATCACAGGGAGCAAGGTCCCAGACAGCGTCGGCTCCATTCTCAACCTACTGATGTTTGGGGCCACCTCGGGCCTGATGAAGCGGGCGATGAAGGTCGCCATTGAGGCTGCAGTGCACGTTCCTGGTGTAATGCAAATCGGAGCCATGAACTTCGGCGGTGCCTTCGGCCGGCACAAGTACTATTTGCTTGAGCTGCTCAAGGCTAGCGAGTGACACGTGGAGACCCAGCCGTGCATTGGCGATGAGCAAGAAGAGGTGGTATGGTGACCGAAATCTTGGAGAACCTCAAGAAGGCCGTTGGGGAATACGATAGCGACAGGGCGGCATACTGGGCCAGAAAGGCGTTGGAGGAAAAGATAGACCCTATCCTGGCTCTGGATGCCCTGACGGCGGCTATCCGGCTCATCGGCGACCAGTTTGGTCAGGGCGAACTGTGGCTGCCTGACCTTATCGGAGCATCGGAGGCTATGTCGGCTGCTTCTGCAGTGATTGAGGATGAAATCCAGAGAACCGGTGCCAAACGGGACAGTTTGGGCACCGTCGTGATCGGGACGGTTCAAGGCGACATTCACAACATAGGGAAAAACATGGTTGCCACACTGCTTAGGGCGGCCGGGTTTCAAGTGCACGACCTGGGCGTAGACGTCAAGGCCGGGGCATTCCTTGAGGCCGTGCGAAGGTTTGACGCAGACCTCCTGGCCATGTCGGCCCTCTTGACCACAACGGCTCCGCAACAGATGAAAGCGATTGAGGCATTGAAAGAACAGGATTTAAGGAACAAAGTGAAAGTGATGGTCGGTGGGGGAAGCATAACGAAGGAATTCGCGAATAGCATTGGAGCAGACGGATACGACCCCACAGCGCCAGGAGCAGTCAAACTCGCTAGAAGCCTCGTTGGAAAGTAAGGAGGGCACGTGCCGAGAAAGGGATTTACCCGGAAACTCAGACCTCTCCAGATGCTGACAGAAGAGCAGGTAGAGGCCATACACAGGGCCACATTAGACGTCCTTCGGGAAACCGGCATTCGGATTGAAAGCGATTGGGCTCTAGATTTCTTGGCAAAGAATGGTTGTAAGGTGGACCGTGAAGCCATGAGGGTGAGATTCCCCGAGGGGCTGGTGGAGGAATGCCTGCGCCGCGCGTCCAGCAGTTTTCGGGTGAAGGCCCCCACACCAGAGAACGACATCATACTGGGTGGAAACACCGTTTACTTTACGCACTCCTCAGGAATGCAAACCATTGATCTGGGCACGTTCGAGCCCCGAGTTCCGACAAGGGCTGAGTACGCTGATTGTGTCAAAGTGCTGGACGCGCTGGATACCGTTGATTTCCTGGGCGCCTATCCATATTTCGGTTACGAGGGCATTCCGCCTGCAATGGCCATTCCCGAGGGCGTTGCTCTCAAGATACGGTATTCCACCAAGCACCAAATGGAGGGATGTTCAAACGACAACGAGGTTTTCACTATACAAATGGCGCAGGCCGTTGGACAGGAAATCACCGGGATAGTTGGCTCTTCCCCGCCATTGACGTGGGGGAGGGACGCAGTGAATGCTGCCCGAAGAATCGTTGAGGCCGGTTTTCCCTTAACCACCGTGGACGGCTGCATGATGGGTGGGACCAGTCCGGCAACGATTGCGGGTTCCGTCGTGGTCAGTAATGCAGCGCAGATGGCGATGGTCGTCTTGGTCCAACTCCTGAATCCCGAGCACAGGATTTCCGTAGGGCATTTCTCTGCGCCGGTGAACATGAACACGGGCTCCCCTGCATTTGGCCAGATAGATTCCTCCATTAGCAATGCAATCTTCAACCAGATGTGGCGGCATTATGGGGTACCCTTGTCAAATGGCAGCCCAGGCTATGCGGAGGCGAAGACGCTGGATTATCAGGGAGGATACGAGAAGGGTATTGCCGGGATTCTTTCCGCGTTGTCTGGGGCGCATTTTATACTGCTTCATCTGGGTGTGTCCAGCGAGATCTCAGCGCATCCTGTGCAGGCCATATTGGATGATGACGTGGCGGGAATGATCGGGCGTTTCATAGAGGGAGAAGAGGTTAATGAGGGGACCATTGCTCTGGAACTGATAGAGGAGGTGGGCCCGATCCCAGGGCATTATCTGAACAAGGCTCATACACGAAAGTGGTGGCAGAGGGAACAGTACGTGCCCAAATCTGCCGACAGGCTGACTTACCCCGAATGGCTCCAGAAGGGCAAGAAGGGTGCCTTGGATTACGCAAAGGAGAGGTTGGAGAAAATACTATCTGTACATAAGCCGAGTCCTTTAACACCAAACCAGGAGGAAGACCTGGAAAGGATACTGAAAGAGGCGAGAGAGTTCCATAGCAAGGCAGGCCGCTAGTACCTGGGTGGTGAAAAATCTAGCGGGCGATCGCTGAGACCGGCATGACATTTTTTCGGGGGGACGACATGCGCTACCGCATGCTAGGCAAAACCGGGTTCAAGGTTTCGGAAATCGGCTACGGTGCCTGGGGCATCGCTGGCGACTGGTGGAAGGGTTCCACCGATGAGGAAGCGGTCTGCGCGCTGAATCTTGCCCTTGATCACGGCGTGAACTTCATTGATACAGCCCTGGGCTATGGGGATGGCCACAGCGAGCATCTGGTGAGCCAGGTGGTGCGGGGCCGCTCGGAGCGGGTCTACGTTGCCACCAAGATGCCACCCAAGAATTACGGCTTTCCAGCCAAGCCGGGAACACCCCTGAAGGAGGCCTTTCCCGAAGAATGGATTATTAAGTGCACCGAGGATAGTCTTAAGAACCTGAACCTGGAACGGATTGATCTGCAACAGTTTCATGTCTGGCTGGACGAGTGGGCTGACAACGAAGAGTGGAAGGAGGCCGTCACGAGGCTGAAAGAGCAGGGGAAGATTGCCGCAGTGGGCCTGTCGCTGAACTTCCCGTTGGCGCCTGGCTATGGGGCGCTGGCCATCCAGACAGGGCTGATTGATACGTGCATGGTGGTCTATAACATCTACGAGCAGGTTCCTGGAGAGGGCCTGTTCCCCCTGGCACTGGAGAGAAACATTGGCATCATCACCCGATGCCCGCTGGACGAAGGTGCGCTGACCGGCAGGATCACGCCGGATACGGAGTTTCCCGAAGGCGACTGGAGGGCATCGTACTTTAGAGGCGAGCGCAAGCGGGAGGTGTACGAGCACGCCCAAGCGCTTCAGTGGCTGGTTCACGGCGACGTGGGGTCGCTGGCTGAGGCGGCGCTGCGCTTCTGCCTGAGCCACAAGGCAGTTTCAACGGTCGTGGTCGGCATGCGCAAACTGGAGCACATTCTGGCCAACGTCCGTGCGTCAGACAAGGGGCCGCTGCCGCCTGCGGATCTGGCCCGGCTCAAGGATCACGCCTGGCCGCATAACTTCTGGGAATAGCGGGCACCGCAAAGAGGCAGATAAGCCTGACCTTGAATCCTTCTCTTGCCTCTTTGTCCCTTGTGGTAAGGTGGTTCTTTTCCTAGAAGAAGCAAGTGTCCCATACTTGACGAAAAACCCAGTTTAGGGTATATAACTGACGATGACATAATGACATCCTATCCTCACGTCCAGATTGCTCGTAATGCGCTGGTCGGGTTTGGTGAATGAGAACATGGACCATCCGAAATCTTGGGGGCAGGGGGCGCTATGCTGGATCGCAACTCGCCGGTACCGCTCTACTATCAACTAAGCGAGATTCTGCTGAATCAGATCACCGGGGGAAGCCTTAAACCAGGGAACACCATCCCCACAGAGCGGGAACTCATTGAGATATATGGTGTCAGCCGCGTGACCGTGCGGACTGCCGTTGAGGAACTAGTGAAAAGAGGGTACATCCGGCGCGAGAAGGGGAGGGGCACATTTGTGGCTTCTCCTAGAATCCAGCGCGATGTAGCACGGTTGATAAGTTTTTCGGAGGAGATCCTCGCGCGCGGCATGAAGCCTGGGTCTCGCCTGCTGGCCCTGCGGCGCGAGCCGGCTACGGATAGGGTGGCGCGCGAACTGCAGGTTGAAGCGGGAGAGTTGATTTGGTTTGTGGAGCGGCTTCGTCTGGCCGATGCTGAGCCCGTCGCGCTTAACCTCTCCTATTTGCGACTTCCACAGGGTGTCACCTTAACAGAATCAGAATTGGAGAGTGAAGTCTCTCTTTGGACCCTTTTGATGCGGAAGGGGATCACCATGGCCGAGGGGGACAAGACCATAGAGGCGATTGTGGCCGATGAGTGGGCGGCCAAACTGTTAGGGGTAGGAAGGAAGGACCCGCTCCTGCTAGTGGAAGGCGTGGTCTATGGCGTGGATGGGACACCGATTGAGTTTCACCAGATCATCGGCCGCGCCGATCGCTATAAATACTACCTCCATGTTGTGCGCTGAATGCTCCTTTGTCTGACCCTTCCGCGGGTTCTGAAACTTCAATCTTATAACCTAAGCAAGTGAAAGAGGTGTTAAGGAAAGCCCACAGATTTGGGATTGGTTTAATAAGCACCCGCTTATCAAACTGTGTGATGAAAGGTCTTAAACTGTTCGTTCTGGGCATCATTCTCCTTCTGGCCTGGCCAGCCTGTTTTGAGCCACCTTCTCCCACTACGCCCACCGCTATAGCGACGACACCCCCCACGCCCGTAATAGTAACTGCGCCGACACTGCCCCATCCAACAAGCACGCCCAGCCCAAGCATACCCTCGCCCTCACCCACAGCAACAGCCAGAGTGACCGCGACCCCAGCCATACCCACTCCGACCGCAAAAGTGACTGTGGTCCCGGCTACACCCACTCCAACGGTCAGAATACCACTCACCCCGCAACAGACCTTAGATACACTCAGACAGACCGTACCACCAGACCGTGATCTATATGACCTGGCAGAACGCTTGAAATTATCAGGTAGAGCGGTCAAGCGCGTAGTGAATACCACCTCACCTAACTATCAGGTTGGCCATGAGGATACGTTTTGGGTGGCTGATCAAGAGAAAAAGATCTATTTCCAAATCAAGGCCACCATCCGCTATGTTACGCCCCACGCCTATATGTACGTTGAAAACGGTCGGGAGGTCTCTCTGGAGAACCTGAAACAGGCCGCGGAGACATTCGAAAACCTGATTTACCCCACCATGCGGCGTTACTTCGGCAGCGAATGGACCCCAGGTATCGATAACGACCCCCATATCACCATCCTGAACGCCCGCATCCCCGGCGTGGGCGGCTATTTCAGCACAGCCAACGAATACCCAAAGGCAATAAACCCCTACAGCAACGAACGGGAGATGCTCTATATGAACATCGAGAGTGCACCTCCAGGCTCACCACTCTACAACGCCACGCTGGCTCATGAGTTTCAGCATGTGATTCACTGGAACGTGCACCCAGGGCAGGAAACCTGGATCAATGAGGGGATGTCCGAGCTGGCAATGCGCCTGGCCGGTTTCGCTGTCGGCCTGCCCGCAGCGGCCTTTCGCTCGCAACCGGATACCCAGCTGAACGACTGGGCCGACGATCCCTCTCGAGCTCTCCCTCACTACGGGGCCGCCTACTACTTCCTGAGCTACTTCGCTCGACACTACGGAGGCTATGAGAGATTGAATGAGCTCATCGCTGAGAAGGGACGGGGGATACAACTGTTCCAGAACTACCTGGAGAGGCACGGCTATAAGACCAACTTCGCTGAGGCCTTCGCTGATTGGGTGATCGCTAACTACCTGGATGACCCCCGGTTGGCGAATGGCCGTTATGGCTATGATGACCTGTCCATCCGTGTGGCCGCAGAACGGCAACCCTATCCGGTGACGGGCAGAGGCGCTGTCCATCAGTATGCGACCGATTACATCGAATTGAACGATGTCCGCGCTGACCTGTCCATCGTCTTTACCGGGACAAGGGAGGTCAACCTCGTTGATAACGCTCCTCACAGCGGACGATTTGAGTGGTGGAGTAATCGTGGTGACGTGATCGATACGACCTTGACCCGTGCCTTTGATCTCACTGGCTTAGGACGGGCCACGCTTCAATTTTGGCTCTGGTATGACATCGAGAAGGACTTCGACTATGCTTACGTAGAGGTCTCCACCGATGGTGGGCGCGTTTGGCAGACCCTGCCCGGACGATGGACAACGGATACCAACCCCAATGGCAGCAACTTCGGACACGGTTACACCGGCAAAAGTGGCGGTGGCGATAAGCCGCAGTGGGTCAAGGAGGAGATCGACCTAACCTCCTATGTCGGTCACAAGGTGCTACTGCGCTTCGAATACGTCACCGATGATGCCTACAGCGGTCCAGGGCTCTGTCTTGACGACTTCAGCATCCCTGAGTTGGGTTACTTCGATGGTGCCGAAACAGATGATAGCTGGCAAGCGGCCGGGTTCCTTCGCTCTGGCAACATTATTCCCCAGTCGTGGCTCGTTCAGGTGATCGACCTCGGGCGGGAGCCTAAAGTTGAGCGCCTCTCGTTGGATGAGGAGCAAAGAGGGTGGTTGATCCTGAGGAACCCAAGTGGTGAGGCCAAGAGGGTTGTCTTAGTCATCGCTGCCACTGCTCCGGCCACCACAGAGGTAGCCCATTATGAATACGCCGTAACGGCTGCGCCCTGAAACCCATCGCCGCTGCCCTTGCCTTATGAAGGGGGATTTCCCTCATCCCCCTTTCCCCCTTCTCCTATAGGAGAAGGGGGAATATAGGTTTGGGGATACCCCAAACCCCAACAGAGGGGTTTCCCCTCTGCACACCCCCTTAATTTGTGGGGATTTCCCTCATCCCCCTTTCCCCCTTCTCCCTATAGGTTGGAGGGGCGACCAGCCGGTCGCCCCTCCAACCCAGTCGCGTAGATTAAGAGCATAACCCCACCTGCAATGCCCCCCGGAAGGTGTTATACTATAGCTACAAGACTAATATGGAGGCGCTCTGATGAACTTCGCCTGTCTTGTACACTACTTCGGACAGCTGGAAGAGACCACCAGCCGTAATAAGATGGTGGGCATTTTGGCCGCGTTGCTCAAGGAGGCCGAGGCGAAGGAGATGGGTAAGATCATCTATCTTTGCCAGGGACGCCTCGTTCCCGCCTACGAGAAACTTGAGTTTGGGATCGGTGAAAGCCTGGCCGCCGAGGCGCTAGCTAAAGCAGCCAATATGCCCAAGTCAAAGGTTGTCGCCCTCTACCGCCAGAAGGGGGACTACGGCCTAGTGGCTACATTGACGCTCCCCAGCCAGGGGAGAGGCTTGACTATCAGTGAAGTCTACGATCGCCTGCTGGGCGTGGCGACGACGGCCGGAGGAGGTTCAGTTGCTCAGAAGACAGACCTCCTAGCCGCCCTCTTAGGCGACCTCAGTGGTGAGGAGGGTAAGTACTTACTACGGATCGTCTTGGGACGGCTGCGCCTGGGCATAGGGGACCCCACGATCCTGGATGCCCTTTCACAGGCGAAGATAGGAGATAAGAGTCTGCGCCCTCAGCTGGAGCGGGCCTATAACATCCGCTCTGACCTCGGCTATGTGGCCGAAGCCTTCTGGGGAAAAGGAGAGACCGGGTTGACTGGTATATCAGTCCAGATTGGCACCCCGGTACGACCGGCTCTTTGTGAGCGTGCCACCAGTGGCGAGGATATCATCCGTCGCCTGGGACGCTGTGCTGTCGAACCGAAGTATGATGGTTTCCGCTGCCAGGTACACAAGGATGGCCAAACCGTGAAGGTCTTCTCGCGCAACCTGGAGGACTTTTCGGATATGTTTCCGGAGATCATCCAGGCCACCCGCGAGCAGGTACGGCCGCGCCAGATTATCTATGAGGGGGAGGCCATCGCCTATGACACGGCCACCGGGGAATTCCTTCCCTTCCAGGTCACGGTGCAGCGTAAACGTAAGTACGACGTCTCAGCCATGCAAGAGAAATTGCCTCTGAAGATGGTCACCTTCGACCTGCTTTACATCGATGGACAAGACTACACTGATAAGCCTTATTTGAAACGACGCGCTATGCTTGAGGAAGTTATCGAAGCCGATGATGTGCTCATGATTACCGAGGCTCTCCTCACAGACCGAGCGGCCGAACTGGACGCCTTCTTCGCTGACAAGGTGCAACGGGGGCTGGAGGGTATCGTAGCTAAGCGCCTGGAGGCCACCTATCAAGCCGGAGTGCGCAACTTCAACTGGATCAAACTGAAGCGCAGCTACCAGGGACAGCTGGCCGATACGATCGACTGCGTGATCATCGGCTATTGGCAGGGGCGTGGGATGCGCGCTCAATTCGGCATCGGCTCGCTCCTCACTGCTGTATACGACGAGGCCACTGACAAGTTCTATACCATCGCCAAGCTGGGGACTGGTCTTACCGAAGAGGAATGGCTCCAAATGAAGGAGGCACTAGATCGTCTGGCTGTGCCGGAAAAGCCACCAAGGGTGAAGGCTTTGATCACCCCTGATGTCTGGGTGGAACCGAAACTGGTCATTGAGATTCAGGCTGATGAGATCACCCGGAGCCCGACCCACACCGTCGGCCGAGACGAGGGTGAACTCGGTTATGCCCTCCGCTTCCCCAGGATGGTACGCTTCATTCGGGAGGATAGACGAGCGGAGGATGCGACCACCCTCAACGAGATCCTGGAGATGTACCGGGCCCAAGGGCGGCGCACCGTCAGTGCCGAACAGCCCACCGAAGCACAGGAGGAGGCATGAAAGAGGAGATCCCGCTGACCCGGGCATGCCGTCTGTTGAATCCTGGCCCAGCGCTGTTGGTAACCGCAGCCTACAAGGGGCGGATCAACGTGACCACCATCTGCTGGTCAACACCGGTCAGTTTCCGCCCACTACTCGTCGCTATAGCCCTCTCTCCAGCCTCACTGACACATGAGTTGATCTCCAAGAGCCAGGAATTCGTCTTGAACATCGCCGGTGCGGAGATAGCCAGGCAGGTGCATCACTGCGGCAGCGTCTCTGGTTACGACGTGGATAAGTTTGCCGTTACGGGGCTGAAACAGGCCAATCCAAAAGTGGTGAGTGCACCCTTGATAGAGGAATGCCTGGGGCACCTGGAATGTGGGCTTATTGAGGCCATGACCCTGGGCGACCATACCCTCTTCGTGGGCGAGGTGCTGGTGGCCTGGGTGGAGAAGGGGACCTTCGCTGAAGTATGGCTATTGCAGGAGAAGGAGACCAAGCCCTTGCACTACCTGGGGGCGAGGTCATACAGTGTGCTAGAGAGTGCCTTCGAGGTCGAACCGCCCGAGGTTGCCCCTTAACAGCCAATCATCGCTTCAATGCCGCGAGGACGCCGACCGGCGCATTACCCGTACAAGAGTGAGGACGAAACCCAGGAGCAGGACAAGGAGGATGATCGGCATAAGGGGGAGCGAGCTCAGCGGAGATGACGGCGCCGCCGCAGGGGGAACGGGGGTCGGCGGGGTGGCTGGGAGACCCAGCGACTCTCGCCATTGGGCATCCAATCCGACGCTATCCACTCCAAGCGCCCTCTGGAGGGCCTCGTCGTAAGTCGCTCCCTCCCGAAAGATGTGCAGTAGCCTGGCCATCTTTTCTGAGCCATAGCGCTCGAGGATGAACCTGACCAAGCTGTAGCTCTCCGCATAAGCCAGCAGCGCCTGCTCAGGGGCATCCGGGAAACCGCCGGAGAGAGACTTAACCGAGATTAACTTGTTTTCCTCTACACCCTTCCTCAAGGTCCGGCTATATGATGGCTCCACCCCACCCTCATTGTACATCGCCAGGCCCTCATCGAGCCAGTTTGGGATGTCACCATAGGGATTGGCCGTAGCCTGATAAATGACGATATGGCTGAGCTCATGCGCCACCGTTCGCCGGCCGTAGTCCAAGCCCTCCGCCGAGGGGGAGGCAGCGATGACGATTATGCCCTGCTCAGGAAAGGCCCGCCCCCCAGTCCACTCATGGGCCTTGGGCTCTAAGACTCCCAGCAGGTCTGTCTGATCCTTGTAGATCAGAATCTTGATTGGCTTCTCTATCTTCACCCCCACCTCTTGTTCGAGCCGAGCTGCGGCCGCCGTAGCCGCATCTAACAGTTGCTGAGCGAACCCTTGCTCCCCCTTGTACCAAAGGAGCTCAATCTGCCCCTCATGCAACCTCTGCCATGGGAAACGGGTATCGCGGTTGACGAAGACGAGAGGAGCAGTCTTGAGACGGTCGCCACCACTATTCTCGATGACCCAATAGTAGCGGACGGTCAGTTCTGGAGGTATGTACTGTCTCTGCGTGTTCCAAACGTGTTCCACCTTCACCTGCCGTCCGGGGGTGAACTCTGGGTAGACACGGGTGATGACGGGATCATCACCAAGGCCATAGAAAAGGATCACCTGGTTGATCTCCGTGTCGCTGCGAGCCTCGAGGTTAAAGGTGATGCGTGTGGGAAAGTTGTTCTGGTAGGTGTTGGTGACGACAGTGATGCTTCCCGCAGCCACCGCCGAGGGGGTCAGAGACGAGAACAACAAGCCTATTAACAATAGGCACAGACCCAGCGCCAAAGCAGCGCGGCCCATCCTATTTTGCCTCCTCTCCCAACTTTCCTTTGAGATAAGCCTCAATGAACGGGTCTAGGTCGCCATCGAGAACAGAAGCTGTATCGCCGGTCTCGTAACCGCTGCGGTGGTCCTTGACCAGGTTATAGGGATGGAGAATATAGGAACGGATCTGGTTCCCCCAGCCGGCGGCGACGTGTTCGCCTTTCAGGCGGGCCTGCTCCTGCTCCCGCCGTTCCTGCTCCAGTTCAGCCAGCCTGGCGCGCAGGATCTTCATCGCCATCTCCCGGTTTTGGAGCTGAGAGCGTTGGTCCTGGCACGAGACGACGATGCCGGTAGGCAAATGGGTAATGCGCACGGCCGTGCTGGTCTTTTGCACGTTTTGACCCCCAGCGCCGGAGGCACGAAAGACATCGATGCGCAGGTCATCCGGATCGATGGTGATCTCGCCGGCATCTTCGATCTCCGGCATAACCTCTACCAGGGCGAAGGAGGTATGGCGGCGATGGGCAGCATCGAAGGGCGAGAGTCGCACCAGGCGATGGACACCACGCTCGGCCTTGAGGTAGCCATAGATATAGGGTCCTTCGACCTCGATGGTAACGCTCTTGATGCCCGCTTCCTCACCCGGCGTGCTCTCCAGGATTTGCCCTTTATAGCCGCGTCGCCCCACCCAACGCAGGTACATGCGCAGCAGCATTTCCGCCCAATCCTGCGATTCTGTCCCGCCAGCCCCGGCGTGGATGGCCAGGATAGCGTTACGATCATCATACATATCGCCGAGCAGGAGGCGAAATTCCTGTCTGTCTAGTTCCGCCGTCACGCGGGTCATCTCCTGGCTGACCTCTTCGGCCATCGCCTGGTCATTCTCGGCCATAGCCATCTCCAAAAGAGCGAGCAGCTCAGCGACCTGCCCCTCCAGCCCAGTCCACAAGGCTACCTGTTCCTTCAAAGAACTAAGGTGGCGCATAGTTGTTTGGGCTCGCTCCTGGTCTTCCCAAAAGCCGGGTTGGGCGCTCTCCTTCTCCAGGTGATCAACCTCCTTCTCCTTAGCCGCTAAGTCAAAGACGCTCCTTTATGTGCTGGAGGCGTCGTTGCAATCCAAGCAAGCGCTCTAGTTGTTCTTCCATAATGAGCTCTCCTTTGTCAATCAATCTACTTTTAGAGTGTTGAACAGCTCCCCCAAACCCCCGCTGGGGGTTCAAGGTAGCCCTACGGGCTTTTTGTTGGTTGATACCCTCATCCCCCCTGCCCCCCTTCTCCCGCTTTGCGGGAGAAGGGGGGCATCTGGACTAGGGCGGAGCCCTAGGACCCTCCCAGAAGGGGGCGATCCCCCTTCTAGACTACCCCATCGAGAGAAGGGGATTGGATCTAGGTTGTATCCCGATTCACTCCAAGTAGTGGGGCTGCGCCCCCCTCCTTGACCTCCCCCCTTTGCCCCGGTGGGAGAAAGGGGGAATTGCATATAGGCTGTGTCCCCCAGTCCATCCCAGCAGTGGGGCTGCGCTCCTTTGGAATCCCCCGTTGTTCGATACTCTCCTACTTTAGGATCTGTTCCTTGAACCAGGAAACGGTCTCCCTTACCCCAGCCAATCCTTCTTCTCCACCGGGCTCCCCGGCCATGGTTGAAGGAGCGCTTTGCCTGAGCGTCTTTTCAAACTCCCTTCGCCAGGCCTGGGGTATCTGCTCTGGCACAGCTGTTTCGGCTACGACGCTGGCTATCGTGGTCCAACAAACGGCCACACTCCCATAATTATACCCCCCACCGCCAAAAAGTACGAGCCTGCCCCCGCAGAGCTCGTGCGCCAATTGGTGGACGATCCTGGCCGCCTCGCGGTAGCTATTGTTCGTCAAGCGCATATGCGTAAGGGGATCACCAGCATGTCCATCGGCGCCGCACTGCACCAGGATTATCTCTGGTTGGTAACGCTTGAGCAAGGGTGGCACAAGCTCTCGAAAGGCATACAAGAAGGACTCATCGCCACAATAGGGTGGTAGAGGGACATTCACTTTACAGCCCTTCGCCTCTCCCTCCCCTAGCTCGTCCGCATCCCCACTACCAGGAAAGAGATAACGGCCATCCTCATGGAAATCTATATCCAAAAGCCCCGCATCGGCATAGAAGCCGTACATTACGCCATCGCCGTGATGGGCATCGATGTCGATATAAACGATGCGTTTAGCCCCCCTCTGTTTCAACCAGGCGATGGCAATGGCCGGGTCATTGAAGATACAGAAGCCGGAGGCTCGCTCTGGATAAGCATGGTGTAACCCTCCCCCCAGATTGAAGGCGTGATCCACACCGCCCTGCCAGACCATGGAGGCAGCCTGAAGGGAAGCGCCCACGACCAGGAGTGAGGCCTCAACCCCACCCTTGAAGGCTGGTGTATCTCCAATATCCAACCAGCCCCAGCCCCGTCCGCAGGCAGCGACAACGTAGTCGTAGTATCTCTGGCTATGAAAAAGAAGAACCTCTTTCTCGCTGGCCACAACCGGCTCAGCGACGCTCACGCCCGGCGACTGCAATAATCCTAGATGCCTCATCAAAGAGCAGGCCAGTTTGAGCCGAAGCGGGTTGAGAGGATGATTACCCCCCAGCTGGTAATCCAGAAATTTATCCCCATAGATGATAACCATCTTACTCATAGGCGAAGCCTTTTTTCTGCCACTGAAATCTCCCTGTCCTGGAAAGGACTCTCTTTACGACCTATCCTCTCCAGCAGCTCAGCGATGGCCATCTGGACACCCTGGCGTATTTCCAGGGGATAATTGAACTGCGCGGCGTGACGCTCGAACTCCTCCTCGTCCAGAATAAGATAGGACAAGTCCGGTCGAACAAGGATATCAATATCTAGATCGATGAAGGTTATCTGCTCCTCTTCAAACCGCGCCGGAAGGGCGATGTTACAGTAGTGAGCCTGAAGATACCCTTTTTGGCCGAAGTCGCTGATCACATTGTACCACTTATCAAACCAGTAATATTCAAGGGTAAGAGAGCCAGGTTCGAAGGTGAGAAGGGCAGATCGTACTTTCCGGTCGAAAAGCCCCCGCACAACTACGAGGTCACTCCCCACATAGCACACCGTTCCCGACCAGGAGTAGTTAATACGCCCATCATATTTGAGGGAGACGATGGTCACCGTCCTACCCCTATCTATCTCGCTCGTCTGTCGTTTCCCTTATAAAAGTGGTGGCTGGAAAGCCGTATCGACACGCAGTGGGGAACCTCCTGCTAGGAGATGGGCCAGTCGGGTTGGCTCCGGCAGACGGTATTCCCGCGTGCAGGATAGAACATATTCTATGGCGGTGGACAGATCGATCTTGTGCCCCACGGAGACATAAACCGCTTTCGTGCTGGACTTAGTGCGTACGGCGGCCCCGATGACCTCGTCCTCATCGTAAATAAACGAAAGAGAGCCAGGCTCGTCGGCCAACGGGCCATGCTGTCCACACAGCAATGACTTGGCACAGCCGATCGTCGGCTTATCCAGAATAAGCCCCAAGTGGGAGGCGATGCCGAAACGGCGGGGGTGAGCAATGCCCTGTCCATCGACAAGGATCAGATCCGGCTCCGTGGCCAAACCCTCGAAGGCAGACAGGATAGGTGGGGTCTCACGAAAGGAGAGGAGGCCAGGGATATAAGGGAAGCGCACCTCCTCCTCAACTAGGCTTGTGTCCGCTACTTCCAGCAGCGGATACTTTAGGACAACGACAGCGGCTCTTGTCTTCTCCCCTCCGAATCCGATATCCACACCAGCCACGTAATGCACCGTGCCGAAGGCGGTCTGTAACAGCACCTTCCCCCTCAGCCCTTGCTGAATGGCGATAGCCTCGGCCGGGGTCACGTCCCATCTGTGTAGTTGCCTGATGTGCAATTTAGTCCTGAACTCTCATTCGTAAGGCTAAGATCTTGTCTCGAAATCTCTCCCGTGCTTCGGTGTTTTTCAGGGCCACCAGGACGGTATCATCACCGGCCACTGTCCCCACTACCTCCTCCCAACAGCAAGCATCCAGAGCTACAGCCAGACTATGGGCATAGCCAGGAAGAGTACGTAACACAATCAGCTGGGCCGCCTCATCGATCTGAAGGGGCAGGTCAGCGGCCAGACGCTGCAAACGACGCTCATCGCCGGGAAACGGGATGGGATTAAGAGTGCTCGGGCGAATGTACCAGCCATCGCGCCCCTTAAGCAATCCCAACTCGACCATATCGCGTGAGACCGTAGCCTGCGTGACTCTGATACCTCGTTCAGCAAGATGGTGCACCACCTCTACCTGTGTCTGAATGCGATCGCCGCCGACGATATCCAAAATGGCCGCCTGTCTCTGTCTCTTCAGTTCAGGCCGTGACATCTTCTCTTCTACGGTGCTCATCGGAGTGTTCCTCCAAAGAGTGGAGAACATCCATCAGAATCTGCAAGGCCTCGTTTATTTCAGCCTCCGTAACAATCAGGGGCGGAACCAAACGAATAGTACGAGGTCCGGTAGCGTTGAGGATAAGCCCTCTCTCCAGGGCTTCTCTAACCACCCTTTCGGCCAGGTCCTGCTCGAGGTCAAAGGCAGCCATCAACCCAAGTCCGCGCACAGCCGAGATGCGGGGAAAACGCTCCTGGAGCCTTTGTAACCCTGACAGCAGATGATCCCCAAGAGGCACTGCTCGCGCGGTCAAGCCCTCTTTCAGAATGGTATTGATTGTGGCCAGGCCGGCAGCACAGGCCAGGGGATTACCCCCAAAGGTAGAACCGTGATCTGATGGGGTGAAGCAAGCGGCCGCTTCCTTGGCCACCACAGAGCCGATGGGGACGCCGCCAGCCAGTCCCTTGGCCAATGTGAAGACATCCGGCTCAATCCCATAATGTTCGTAGGCCAGAAACCTACCCGTGCGGCCCAGTCCGGTCTGGATTTCGTCCAGCATCAATAGCAAGCCATTTTCATCACACCAGGCCCGAACGCCCCGCAGGTAGTCACCATCGGCCAGGTGGACACCACTCTCCCCCTGCACGACCTCCAACAATATGGCGCAGGTCTGCGCCGTTGTTGCCTCACGAAGGGCGCCGAGATCGTTATAGGGCACGATCTTGAAACCGCTGGGCAGCGGAGTGAAGGGGGTTTGGAATTTAGGCTGCCCGGTGGCAGCGATGGTAGCCAGAGTGCGTCCGTGAAAGGAGTTGGTAGCGCTGATGATCTCATAGGCACCGTTCCGATGTAACTTGCCATACTTGCGGGCCAGCTTAATCGCCCCCTCGTTGGCCTCTGCCCCGCTGTTGGCGAAGAACACCTTATCGCCGCAGGAGTGTTCCACCAGGCAGGCGGCCAACTCTAATTGAGGGATGGTGTAATATAGATTGGACGTATGTATAAGCTGCTGCACCTGCTTCTGCACAGCCTCCACGATGGCTGGGTGGCAATGACCAAGGAGATTCACGGCGATGCCGGCGACCATATCCAGATATTGCCTGCCCTGTTCATCCCAGACCCTGGTACCCTGTCCCCGTACGAGAACCACCGGCAATCGGACAAAAGTGCCCATATAATATTTCTTTTCCAATGCCATCCAATCAGCCATATCTTTCACCTCATTATGGTATCTGAGCCCTCATCCCCCCTTATCCCCCCTTCTCCCACGGGAGAAGGGGGGATAAGGACTAGGTCAAAGACTCTTCGAGGCGGAGCCCTATCCTTCTTCGAAGGACTCCCAGAAGGGGGCTGACCCCTTCTGGACTACCCCCTTGAGAGAAGTGGGGAAATGATGACTAGGGCAGGCAATA